>DAOUZE010000187.1 GCA_030665765.1 Filomicrobium sp. | reverse complement strand
GGACTCAACCCTTGATCGGCGACATAAGCAGGCAGGTGTGTTCCGTAAAACACCACATGAAAGCCGCACACGAAGAAGCCTGCATTGAGAAGCCAAAAACTCGGAAGCCGAAACGCTTCACTCAGCGCCGCCTTCAGCGATTGCGGTGGAACCTTGCTGGCAGGCTGCTCAGGTCGGCCGCTAACTGGCCAGACAAACACAAAAATCAGTGAAGCCGTGGCCGCCAGAACAAGAAGGCTCGTCTGCCAGCCAAATTGCTCAAGCAAGAGATGCGCGTAAGGCAGCGCTACCAGAATTCCGATCCCAGCACCCATACCGACCGACGCTATCGCCGCCGACCGCTGTTCCGAGGTCGCCGCACGCCCAACGGCGCCAACAACGGCATTGACTCCGGCACCGGCCACGCCAAATCCCATGAACATCCCCGAAATAAATAGATCGAGATCAGTTTGCGCCCAGTGCATCAACAGCAATCCGATCGCCGTTGTCACCGCTCCAAAGGTCACTACGGCACCGGCACCGTATTTGTCCGACATGGCCCCGGTGAACGGCGCCGAGATCCCCCACACCAGGTTGGCGATGGCGATGGCCAGGGCAAATGATTCCCGTCCCAGCCCGAGTGAGTCGGACACCGGCACGAGAAAAAGCCCCATCACCTGCCGCAGCCCCATGCCGATCGCAGCAATCGATGCGGCAGCCAGGACAACAAGCCACAATGGCTTGCCAAATGCCGTCTCAGATCGTGTATTCATCAGCCAACCACTTCCCGTCCGACCCAATGCGATGATGACCGCAACAGTCTCACCTGGGAACCTTGCCAAACCGACATTCTGGCTAGCAACAAATTCAATCGGGGCCTACTGCCCTGGTCAATTCGCCCTTCAGCGGTACCTCACGGCGGTCGAGTTCGACGATCTCGCCCTCAGGCAACGCGCAGCCACGTCCGGTAACGACAATCCGACGCGTCTCGCCTTCGAGCCAAAAGTGCAGCAGGTTGTAACGGGACAGCATCCCGGCCCCTTCCTTCGCCGAGCCTGTCCCGGCCGATGCGATTCCAAGGATTGGAATCTTCCGGCCCGGTCCCTCCGCCCAGTGCAACGAATTGGTATGGTTATGACCGTGCAAGACCAAGTCCGCACCATACTGCCTAAGAACGCTCTCGAGCGCCCTAGCGTCACGCAAACCCCGCCTTCGGGATGTCTGCCGGGCCAATGGCGGGTGATGGATCAACACGACCCGCACAAGCCCTAACCGCTGCAACCGCGGAAGAACCATCCGCAGCCCGGCAATCTGCGCTTCACCGAGCTCACCAGCAGCGACAAACGGTGGCGTCGGCACCGCCGAGTTGAGCCCAATCAGCGCAACCTGCCCGCGCTTGCGCACGAAGGGAAAGCCATTCACGCTACATGCGACATCACCCATCATCTCTCGGCCAAAAGCGTCCGAGCACATATACTCGCGCCAACGCTCAACACCCTGATCGCGGCGCAGCCGTACGTAGATATCGTGATTCCCGGGCACAACGCTGACATCTTGACCGGTCCCCAAAGCCCTTAGCCATTGTTCGGCCGCATCCAATTCCGCCGGCAGTCCCAAGTTGACAAGATCACCCGTGACCGCAATGTGATCAGGAGCTTGCTTCATCAGGTCGGTGATGAGCCTGTCCAGAGGCGCGCTCATGAAGACGGCCTTGCGGCGGCACTGCCAATTGAGGTAGCCAAGGGTCCGCTTTAGCGTCCAGTGACGCGGAGATAATCCGCCAATCATCGGCAAATGCGGATCCGACAAGTGCACCAGTGTTAAGGGCTTGGCCCCCATAATCTGTACTACTTTCATAAATTCAGCTTGGTTTGAGGCCCAGCTGGCGGAAGACGGCATCGACCAACGCCCCGAAGTATTATCCGTCTCAGCCAGTAAGAGACACAAGCATGAAGCCCAGCAACCTCCTTAAGAAAACGCTCCAATATTATTGGCGGACAACCCGCGCGCTGACATTGGGCGCGCAGGCCTGCGTCTTGACCGAAGATAACCAGGTACTCCTTATCAAGCACACCTATCGGCACGGCTGGCATTTTCCCGGCGGTGGCGTCGAAAAGCACGAAACACTACGCGCTGCACTTGAACGCGAATTGATGGAAGAGGCGAATATCGAACTCACCGCCGCCCCGGAGCTTTTCGCGCTCTACTCCAACTTTGCATTCTTTCCAGGAGACCATATCGCAGTCTTCACCGTACGCCACTGGCGCCAGACAAAACCGCCGAAGCCCAGCTACGAAATCGCCGAACACGGCTTCTTCCCCATCGGCGACCTCCCAGAAGGCATAAACCCGCCAACCTTGACGCGGATCAATGAGATTACCAACGGTACTAAGCCCTTGGAAGCCTGGTGACATGAGCGCCGGCACAAAAACGGACGTGACCATAAAACAAGCCAATCAGAAACCAATCAGCATCCGCTCTGCCCGGCATGAGGATCTACACGCCATAGCGGACACGCATCGCCGTGCTCTTGGCCCGGGCCGTTTTGCACTGACCGCCTATCGGGTGCGTGAAGGCACGCCGCCGATCTCGGACTACTGCCAGGTTGCCGAATGCGACAATAAATTGCTTGCGGCGGTCCGCTTCACGCCGGTCACAATCGGCGGACAGCATGGCGCGCTTTTGCTCGGTCCCATTGCCGTCGATCCCGACTATCTCAACAAAGGATTTGGCCGCGCGTTGATCGACGCTGGCATCGCCGCGGCGCGAAAACGAGGTGTGCAATTGGTCGTGCTTGTAGGAGATTCCAGCTACTATGGGCGGCTCGGCTTTTCACCGGTCCCACCAGGACAGATCGAGTTTCCTGGGCCCGTCAACACGGCCCGCATATTGGCAATGGAATTATCGGCAGGCACCCTCACCAAATTCAGCGGCGCCCTTCGCGCATCAACTCAATGAACCGGTCATGATAAGAACGACTCGAACACGGTCACTCCCGACACAATACAGCTGGAAGCGGAAAGATAGGTCTTTCGAAAATCTACCCCACGAGAAAATACAGCAACCAAAGAGACCGGCTTTTGAATGTTGACAGGCCAACAAGAGAGCCGTCCGTTAGTTGGTAGTTCCTCCCCCGAGAAAAGCAGACAGCCACTTGGGTCTCAGACATGAAACTCACGATGCCATAGAGCTGATTGAAAGGCGGCCGGACCCGCTCTTGTGGTAAGCCAATCAGCCGCGGCTTCAACGCTTCATGGTAGGCATCGACACCGTCAACCCAGACATAAACCGTTATGTTGCGTACCGTCGCCGTCAGTGCCGCATCATCATCGCAACGCACCAGCATGACGCCCACTTCACCGCACGCCCCCAGCCCGAAAGAACCATATTCGCTTAGTTCGCGCTTCCCGAAACTCGAGACATCGACATAAAAAGCTAACGTCGCAGCCACATCCCGCATCGGCGCGATCGTTGCCGAACCTTGAATGAACGTTCAGATTGAATTTCGTCCTTCATACCGACATCCACTCAACGCAGGCTCATCAATCCTCGAAGGGGTCGTGCATAAGTATTGTGTCATCGCGTTCGGGCGAAGTGGACAGCAGCGTTACCGGACACTCGATCAGTTCTTCGATGTGACGCACGTATTTGACGGCCTGGGCCGGCAGATCGGCCCACTTGCGCGCCCCGCGGGTCGATTGCGACCAACCCTCGAACGTCTCCCAGACCGGCTCAACCTGGGCCTGTGCATTCTGCCCGGCAGGAAGCCTGTCGATCTGCTCTCCAGCGGACCGATAGCCCACACAAACCTTAATCTCTTCAAAACCGTCAAGGACGTCGAGTTTGGTCAGCGCAATGCCATTGATGCCTGCCACCTTGATCGTCTGCCTCGCCAGCACAGCGTCAAACCAGCCGCAACGGCGCTGCCGGCCGGTAACGGTGCCAAATTCATGCCCGCGCTCGCCAAGGCGTTGTCCGATTTCGTCATCAAGCTCGGTCGGAAAGGGCCCCGACCCAACCCGTGTCGTATAAGCTTTCGCGATCCCAAGAACGTAACCAACCACATGCGGACCAACCCCCGAACCCGTCGCCGCCTGCGCCGCAACCGTGTTGGAGGATGTCACGAACGGATATGTGCCATGGTCGATATCGAGCAGCGCGCCCTGCGCCCCTTCAAATAGAATGCGCTTGCCGCCACGGCGGGCGCGGTCGAGCAGATCCCAGACAACATCCACATGCGGAAGAATGTCGTCGCGGACATCCTCCAGCGCCGTCATCAAAACATCCTGCGAGAACTCCGGCCGGCCCAACCCACGCCGCAGCGCGTTGTGATGGACGAGAATGCGCTCAAGCTTGGGGCCGAGCGTGTCCAAGTTGACGAGATCATTGACCCGTATGGCACGGCGGCCAACCTTATCCTCGTAGGCTGGGCCGATGCCCCGGCCCGTCGTACCGATCTTACCGCGACCGGCGGCTTCCTCTCGCCAAAGGTCCAGTTCGCGGTGGAGAGGTAGAATCAGGGTTGCATTCTCAGCAATTCGCAGGTTTTCCGGGCTGATCCGTAAACCTTGCGCTCGCAGCCTTGCGATTTCTTCCCGCAACGCCCAGGGATCAATGACCACTCCGTTTCCGATCACGCCAAGCTTGCCCTTGCGCACAACGCCCGAGGGCAGCAGCGATAGCTTGTAGGTCATGTCGCCGATAACAAGCGTATGACCGGCATTATGGCCGCCCTGGAACCGCACCACGATATCGGCACGTTCCGATAGCCAGTCAACGATTTTACCCTTGCCTTCGTCACCCCATTGGGCGCCGACTACAACCACGTTCGTCATCTCGGACCTTTCTGAATTGGTATGGCCCGACTACCCGCAACCGGTGGCTTTGTCAAAACGACAAGAGTCTCACGTGTCCCGTCGAGAGCGCATACTCGATGCAGTAGAGTATATCCCGATCAGGCCAACAACGATAATGGCAAGCTCCAGGCCCAGCTTAAAGAGTTCAAGCTGCTCGCTCTGCTGGCGGCCATGTCGCCTTGCTCCGCGGCGTTCTGATAGGCTACGCCGCGATGTCGAGCCTGACCGCGGCGAAGCTTAATCATTCTTCGAGAGGCCGTCCGTTCCCCGGCGCACCCCGCTGTGTTCCAAAGCCCAGTTGGCTCGGCGCTCAGTGCCGGGATCGTTGGAAACCCGGTAATACAAGCCACCAAACGCGCTCACACAGATCAGGACGCCCAGAAAAACACAATGCAAACCTACTCAACGAATGCCTCGCGACTTAAATGCAACGCCAACGGATTTATGCCGGTGTTTAGCCCCCGCCAGCAGCAATGACAAGGCATCCTGGAGCGCCAGCGACGTCCTCTAGCGATATTTGATCTGCTTATCGGAAGGCCATTTCACGACATAGCCGAAGTCAATCACCTTCTCTTCCTCCGGCTTGAGCTTGAAATCCCAGGCCAAAAGCCCCCGTTTGTCGTCGACGTCTTTCTTGGTAGGCCGCGAGCGGCCGGTCAGTTCAACCTGGATCCTTTCGTCGCGCGCCACCGGCATCTGATCGAGGACCGTCACGTCGACCTTCTGCTTGTGCAGATTGGTGATCGTCAGCTTATAATTCCGATCATCGGTCCGCGTCGTCGAAATCAAACCCGTCTCGCCCCGCTTCTCCTGCAATATGGCGTACTTGATCCGAACAAGATCATCAGCACCAAAGCCGAGTTCATGGCTTTCTCCGGCAATCAACGGCAAATGCCCTTTCCCAACGAACGTTCCATCCCGGAAAAGCGCAACCGGCCCCGGCAGCAACGGTGTCTCGCCGGTACCTTTGATCGTCGCATAAAGGAAAGCTTTTAGCTGTTTCTTCGGCACGGTTTTAATACGCAGCGACACATCGATGTCCGCTTGCGAAATCATGAGGTTTTTGGCCTCTCCCGTCGTATCGATATCCGCACTTCCCGGCACCGAAAAGATCGCTTGAAACGGTGCCGTCTCCACCTTGGCCATGATCGGTTTGGCAGGTGCCCTCCGGGCCATTTGGGACTTGCGGAGCGTCGCGTAACCCCGACGATCATCTCGCTCCTCGGCAGGCGCCTCGCATGCATCATTCATTGACATAATGCCACCCGCTGGCGCCGGTTGTGGCCGTGGCTTTAGAATATCGACAAGCATCAAACGCAACTCCGGTGCCGTTGAGCCTGATGTCGGCCGCGTAGTCGATAGCTTAATGACCACGTCCCGCCACGCTTCACCGGACCGCTGCGTTATCGTTGCCCGGCGCACGAGCTGCAATTTTGAACCCTTCAAGGCTGTCCCGGTCTTCAACCTCGCCTCATAAGACGGCGACCATGACGCCGAACGCACCTGGTACTTCAATTTGAGATCAGCCTCGACCGCCGCGTCCGTGCGGACGAAGACTTTCACCTGCGTCCGCTCGATACGCTTCGGCGCCAGTTCCGAGATCGCCTTCTCAAGGTCACTTACCTTACGATCGATCTCTCGGATCTGCACATTCGCATCAAGCATTTGCTGCTGAACATCACCCAGTCCACTGCCGATGAGACTGATCAATTGCCCCCAGTCTGGGATAACACCCGCCTGCCCATCGCGGCCTGTTGGAACATTCGGCAGATTAGCGAGATTCTGCAAAAGAGTGCGCTGCGTCTGTGCTGATTCAATCTTGCCTTGTAGGAGTTGCCTTTGGTCCTTGAGACTCTCGATCTCTTTTTCCAACCGCTTACGTTCCGAAACATTATCGCTCGACCCGCTTTGCGGCACGAACAGCCGGCGCTGATCAACCGAACCAATACGCAATTCACCTGTCGCTGCGCCCTCGACCCGAATCGAACCGGGAACGGTTTGAGCGGGAAGGTCTCCAAACACGATAGTTGTCTCCCCCACCGGCAACGACACCTTAGCTGCGCGGTTCACTTCAGCGCCAGAAGGAAACACAACGACACTGTCGATCTTTGATGTCGCTTCGATTTCACCAGCCGCAGCAACCGCCACCAGC
>DAOUZE010000381.1 GCA_030665765.1 Filomicrobium sp. | reverse complement strand
CAAAGCGAACTCTCGATCACTGGCAGGAGTTGACTAAGGGAGCCGCCGCGGACGGTCCCGTTTGTGCGGATGTTCTCGAGGCATTGGCCGATGATCTCAATACGCCCAAGGCGGCTGCTGCGATGCATGAATTGCGCACCTCAGCGGCGCATGGGTCGGTGGCGGCGGCAGCGTGCTTGCGTGCATCGGCGAACCTCTTGGGGCTGCTCCAGGTTTCCCAATCGGATTGGATGGCATGGCGCCCCGCTAGCCTTTCGGTTGATGAGGAAGAGATTGCCGACCAAATCACCGCCCGACTGGCTGCGCGTAAAAGTAAGGACTGGGCGGCGGCCGACCGCATCCGGGACGAGCTGGCGGCGAAGGGCGTGCAACTGAAGGACGCCAAAGACCCGGAGACGGGGGAGATTGTAACGACCTGGGAGGTGGCACGTTAATTGGTACGGCCTGAGACAAACGACATCCCCCTGCGCCCATTCCTGCCGAAAGACTTGATGGAGCTGCGTGAACTTTACGCGCAATCGATCGAGGAACTAACGCAGGAGGACTATGATGAAGACCAGCGTGCAGCGTGGGTTTCGGTGGCTGCCGATGCGCAAGCGTTCGGCCAGCGGCTTGCCAGTGGGACGACGCTCGTGGTTGAGATTGATGGTGAATATGCGGGCTTTGGTTCATTAAAAGATAACCGAGTTGTCGACATGTTGTTCGTCCACCCGTATTTCGCTGGGGGGGGGGTTGGAACGGCGCTGGTCGATGCCCTGGAAAAACTGGCTAAAGGGCGGGGCAGCAAAGAGATCTCTGTCGAAGCCAGCGACACGGCTCAGGTCTTCTTCGAGGAACGCGGTTATGTTGCCCAATCGCGCAACTCGGTTCCACTTGAAGACCAGTGGCTGATGAACACGACAATGGCAAAGCCGCTTGCCAGTGCCGAAAAGGATAACAGCAAATGAGCCGGGAACGCCTCTATCTGTATGATACGACTCTGCGGGACGGTGCGCAGACGACGGGGGTCGATTTCAAGCTCGCCGACAAGCGGCGCATTGCGCGGGTGCTTGACGATCTCGGCCTCGATTACATCGAAGGCGGTTATCCGGGAGCCAACCAGACAGACACCGAATTCTTTGAGTCGTCGCCCGGTTTTGATGGGGCGCGGTTCACGGCGTTCGGAATGACCAAACGGGCTGGGCGTTCGGTCGAGAACGATCCGGGATTCCAGGGTCTGTTGCGGTCAAAGTCGGATGCGATCTGCCTGGTCGCGAAATCTTGGGATTACCATGTGCGGGTTGCGCTTGGTATTTCCAACGAAGAGAACCTGGAAAGCGTTAGAGAGTCGATTTCGGCAGTGGTGGCCTCGGGCCGCGAGGCGATGCTCGATGCCGAGCATTTCTTTGACGGCTACAAGACCAACAAGGCTTACGCGATACAAGTGCTTCGCGCGGCTTACGATGCGGGCGCGCGATGGGTCATTTTGTGCGACACCAACGGCGGGACGCTGCCGCACGAGGTGGAGCGCATGGTTCAGGAGGCCCTGGAACACGTCCCCAGCCGGAACCTAGGTATTCACACACACAATGATACTGAAAACGCTGTCTCTAACTCGCTGGTCGCGGTGCGGGCTGGATGCCGGCAGGTGCAAGGGACGCTAAATGGCCTCGGCGAGCGCTGCGGCAACGCCAACCTGACCTCGATCATTCCGACCCTCTTGCTGAAGAACGAGTATGCCGATCGCTTTGAGACGCGGGTGACGCCAGAACGGTTGAGAATTCTGACGCACGCTTCGCGGGTGCTCGATGAGGTGGTGAACCAATCGCCCTACCGGCATGCTCCTTATGTCGGCGAGAGCGCGTTCGCGACGAAAGCCGGCATTCATGCATCTGCGATCCTGAAGGACCCCGAGACGTACGAACACGTGCCGCCGGAGGCTGTA
Source organism: Filomicrobium sp. (assembly GCA_030665765.1). GTDB lineage: Bacteria > Pseudomonadota > Alphaproteobacteria > Rhizobiales > Hyphomicrobiaceae > Filomicrobium. Next base: position 1,589 of record DAOUZE010000381.1, on the reverse strand, counting down.
GGCAACCAGCGCCGGGTGTTTGTCTCGGACCAAGGCGGGCGGTCCAATATCGTGGCCGAGCTCAATCGACTTGGCATTTCGGTAGAGAAGGACGATCCGCGTGTCCCTGCAATGCTGGAAGCCTTGAAACAGCGCGAGTCGCAGGGCTACTCCTACGAGTCGGCGGATGCTTCCTTTGAGCTTCTGGCGCGCCGGGTGCTCGGTGAAGTACCGAGATACTTCTCGGTCGATTCATTTCGAGTGATGGTCGAGAGGCGGCATAACGCGCGTGGTCAGCTGGTGACAGTTTCGGAGGCGACCGTCAAAGTGTTCATTAACGGAGACCCGGAACCGCTGTGGTCGGTCTCAGAGGGCAACGGTCCGGTGAATGCGCTCGATTCGGCGCTGCGAAAGGACTTGGGACGTTATCAAAGTCATATAGCCGACGTCGAGCTGGTCGACTACAAGGTGCGTATACTCACTGCGGGCGGTGGTACGCAGGCGGTGACGCGGGTGCTCGTGGAAAGTCATGACCGAGCTACCGGTGAGCACTGGCTGACCGTTGGGGTTTCACCAAATATAATTGATGCTAGCTTCGAGGCGTTGGTCGATTCAATCAACTTCAAGTTGCTTAAGGACGGCGCGAAAGCAGTGGCCCACGTGGCCTGATGAGACGGCTTCAATTGAAAGAAAAGGCCGCCGCCACGATGTGACGATGGCCTCTTCCTAGATAAATTCCTACAGCGCCGATAACGGGCTATTACAGCATTCTAAGCTTACAGAAGCTCGATGGTGTTGACGGCTGACTTGCCGGACCGACGATCGACTTCGGTGTCGAAGGCGACTTTCTGGCCTTCGGCGAGACCGCGGATGCCTGCGCGCTCAAGGGCGGTGGCGTGGACAAACACGTCCTTGTCGCCTTCGTCCGGAGCGATAAAGCCATAGCCCTTTTGTTCGTTGTAGAATTTAACTGTTCCGTTTCGCATTGAAGATGCCTTTTCGATTGCGTTAGCTGGTAAAGCCTGTGGCGCATGTTGCGTATTTGGGCTTCGAATTCTCGAGTTTGGGTGGGTTCTGAACGTGCGCCTAGCAATTCTCGAAGGCGTAGGGGCCCTGTCGTCCGGCCAAATTCGACGGGTAACATATATGCGCTTGTCGCCCGAACCGCAAGTTTTAGGTTGCGGGTTCTTAGCTCTCCAAGATCGTTTTTGCGGCTTCAGACGGTGTCGATCGGCCGTCAAGCACAGTATCAGACAGCTGATCAATGAGATCGCCGCCGGATCTGATGCGCTCGGCGACGAGGTCTGCGGCGGCGCGGGCGATGAGGTAGCGCGCGCGGCGGCGGCGGCGGTCGAGCATGGTTGAGGCCAGTATTGGTTGTGCGAGGTCGTCAATTACGGCTAGTAACACGTCGACACCCTGGCCGGTTAAAGCGGTGGTTTTCAGCAGGGGTACATGGGCACTGGCGCCGGGGCGGATTGAAAGCGCCCCTTTGAGTTGCTGCATTGTCGCCTCGGCGCCCTCGCGGTCGGCTTTGTTGACGACGAGGATGTCGGCGATCTCCAGAAGACCCGATTTCATCGCCTGAATGTCGTCGCCGAGCCCGGGCG
>DAOUZE010000390.1 GCA_030665765.1 Filomicrobium sp. | reverse complement strand
AGGCTGAGGGCGCCAAGGCATCGCCCGACATGCTTGCCCCGTCATGATTTCCACATTTCGGACTGACGGAAATCAATGCCAGTAAGCTCCATACAACTTATAATTGTTTATGAGTTTGCCGCACGGCAAAGTGTTGCCATTCCCTCGGGACACTGGCGGTAGCGTACCCCCTGCTACGCATCGCGGCAAACTGAGGTCGGAGGCGCTCCCGTCCCTCTGAGCACGGCTCCGACCTCGCCCTCTTTTCACGCGCTGCCGGCACGCAAATGGTTGTCGGAAGACCGGCCTGTGCGCACGCCGCCAAGGTTAGTAGTTTGTCATAAAACGAGCCGGGCAGCCTGTGCACCGGCGCCCATGGCACCGGTGAAGCCGCCGGAGCCGCCGTATGATGAAGCAAGGAAGAGCCCGGGGATGGGTGTTCGAGGTGAGCGGGGAATACCACTCAGAATTGAACTTGTCGGCGGCTCTGGCGCGAACCCGTAGATCGCGCCGCCAGGTGTTGCCAGATAATCGCGCGTAGAGCGAGCAGTCACGAAAACGCGCTCGTCCGCGGCTTCGGCAAATCCCGGATAGCGCTCATCCAACGCCGCCAGAATGGCATCAAGCCAGGCGGCACGGCGGGCCCTTTCCTCGTCCTTCGACAGTCCACTCCAATTCTGGATGTGATCGACGCCAGCAACGGTGACTAGGATGTGACCCTCGTCGTCGAGACCGTTGTCGAGCGCACCGTAGTTGACCACTGTTAACGGCGGCAAGCGACCTGCTGGTGCGGCCGCGAGCAGATCAGCGGCGGCCGCATAATCGTTGAGCGACGTCATCCAATCCGGCAGCAAAATCGTCGAATAGCCCTTCAATCCGAGGTTTGCCGGCTGTTGCTTCATGCCGAAATGCGCGCAGAATAATGAGATAGAGGGTGTCAGTCGGCGATAGGGTGCCAGCAAGGTGTCGCGTTTGGCTTCGGGCAGCAGCTCGGCGAGCATCGACGGCGCGCAACCGGCCAAAACCGTCTGCGTTGCAAGCCGCTCCGACGCCTCGCCGTTGGGGCCAGCGTGATGCACGCCCGCCGGTCGGCCGATGTCGTCGATCTCGATGTCCGTTGCCCTGCGGCCAAGGAAGACGTCACCGCCAGACTGCTTGACCACCTTCGCGAGCGCACGGCTGAGCCTCGTTGAACCGCCGCGAATGAATACACCGCCAGAACCGAAGTACCCCCCTTGGGCGACGGCGAAGAACAACCACCAAGTCTTGCGCGGATCATCGGCGTAGTAGGCAAGGTTCGCCGCCAACGCACATTTCGCCCCCTCACAGTTGCCAAGGTCGCGTTGAAAAGCATCGTCGAGGGAGAGTTGCCAGTCGCGCGCAATAGGCCACGACTCGGTGGCGCTAAACAGCAGTTTTGATAGCGACTGGGTGTCACCGGCTGCGTTCAGCGAGCCGGCCGTCGTATAGGTTTGCTCCATACGCTCGAGCAGCCGGCGCACACCTGAAGCCTGCGCCGGAAAGCGCTCGCTCAGCTGATCGCCGATTGCCTCAAAACCATGTCCGAGTTCCAGCGGCTCGCCAACGGGCCCGCCGATCACCGTGTGCAAGTTGGCGATTGGCACCCAGTCGATCTTATCAAGGAGCCCAAGGTGGTTAAGTATTGCGTGCTTGAGATCGCGTGGATCGTGGGGATCGGCCGTTTCGTGGAGCGACGCTTCAATGGTTAGCTGACCGGTCCGATAGCAAGAGGCGGCACCGCCGAGGCTACTGTTGCGCTCGACAACGGCAACCCGCTTGCCAGCGCGGCTGAGAAGTGCCGCCGCAGTCAGAGCACCCAGCCCTGAACCAATCACCACAGCATCATAAGTACCGTTTTTTGCCATTGCGCTTTCGCCCGCTATTTGCCTGCCGCCAAAACAAAGTCGCCAACAATGCTGCCGGGGTCAATGCACACTGGTGTTGCACTTCTGGCGGGCGTGTGGTCATGCGGTTCCCGTCAGTTGACCCTGCCAACAGTATCGACAGACTTCCCTGGGGTTGGATTGCGAAATGTTGAAGGTGGTTCGTACGACCACTAAGGAACGTGACTTGGTTTTTCGGGTTGGGCACGCCATCAACCTTCGCCATGGTTGACAAGGCATGGTTCCTGTCGCTTTTTCTCGCCTATTCTCGGTATGATGTGGAGCATCCATCACCTGCGAGCATCACGATATTGACCACCATGCGAATGTTCTGAGGCACCATTGTCAGAAACTATTGAAGTTCACGCGTTCATCACGCTCACGATTGCCTTCATCGTCTTTTTCATTGGCGTTTTCTTGAGCCGGCACGTTGCGTTTCTGCGCGATTACAACATACCCGAGCCGGTCGCCGGCGGCCTTTTTGCAGCCTTGTTCACATGGGCGTTTTATGGTGCATTCGGGCAGAAGATCGTCTTTGATATCGATGCCCGCGATGAGCTGCTCGTCATCTTTTTCGCTACAATTGGCCTCAACGCGCGGGTTTCAGACTTACTTGTCGGCGGCCGCTTGCTCGGTATTTTGCTTGTGCTGATGGTGGTCTTCATTTTCGTGCAGAACACGGTCGGGCTCATTGGCACACAGCTGTTCGGACTGCCCGCCGGGACCGGCGTTCTCGTCGGGTCCGCGTCCCTTATTGGCGGACACGGCACAGCCATCGCATGGGGGCCAACCATCAAGGAGGCAACGGGTTTCGTCGCCTCCGAGGAAATTGGAATTGCGACAGCTACACTGGGTCTGGTTTGCGCGGCTTTGTTAGGCGGACCAATCGCGAAATACCTTATTGATCGCGATAAGTTGGAACCCGTCGCAAGTGACGGTCCCATCGTTGGTTTGCCATATGAAACCGAGCCAACCAAAGACGATGACATTGACCATATCAACCTAATGCGCGCAATGCTCGCAGCCAACGTGGCGGTGATCCTGGGCTACATTGCCAACCAGGGCATCGCCGCCATGGGCCTGAAACTGCCACTGTTCGTGCCTTGCCTGCTGGCCGGCATTTTGATGTCGAACACGATCCCATTTATTTTTCCAAAGGTCCCCTGGCCGGCGCGAACAAAAGCACTCGCTCTTCTGTCCGATTTCTGCCTGTCGGTCTTTCTGGCGATGTCACTGATGAGTATGCAGCTCTGGACGCTCGCAGGACTCGGCGGACCGATCGTTGGCATCCTTGTCCTGCAGGTCCTGGCGGCCACCGCCTTCATCTTGCTCGTCGTCTACCGCTTAATGGGCGCCGACTACACCGCCGCCGTGCTGAGCGCGGGTTTTGCGGGGTTTTCGCTCGGAGCGACTCCGACGGCGATCGCCAACATGTCCGCCGTCACCAAGCGCTATGGACCCGCACCCTTGGCGCTGATCATCCTACCGCTCGTCTCGGCATTTTTTGTCGACCTGGCGAATGCAGTCATCATCA
>DAOUZE010000333.1 GCA_030665765.1 Filomicrobium sp. | reverse complement strand
AAATGGAGGTAGCGATGGTCGAGAAATCGCATACTGCAGGTTCATGGCCGGAGCTCTATGAACCGCTACGCGGCTTGGGTCAGAAAGTGGCCGATTGGTTTGCTCCTCGTTCAGAGGCATCGGCCGTAGCAGATTACTACGAAATCAAGGTCGAACTCCCGGGCGTCACGGCCGAAGACATTGAGGTCTCAGTTCACGATAACAGCCTGACGGTTCGTGGCGAGAAGCAGTTAGAGCGCGAGGAAACTGGTCGAGATTTCTTCTTTTCGGAGCGTGAGTATGGCGCCTTCCAACGTACGTTTCGATTGCCGCCAGATGCTGCAACCGACAAGATTGATGCTGAATTTAAAGGTGGTGTGTTAAACCTGAAGGTCGCCAAGAAAATGTCGACAGAACCCTCCGCCAGAAAGATTGACGTTCGGCAAGCATAGGACGGTTTTAAAGGGATTGACTTCCGTCCTGGGTCATGAAGCGAAGTCAACCTCGCCCGCGCTCGGTCAGTCGCATTGCCTGAGCGCGGGCGTCTACACAAGGCGCTACTCGACTAGACAAGGTCTTTCCGGTCGCTTCTCGACTGAACGATTTCCATGAGATCGACTGGATATTTTTGGACAAGCTTGAAGGCCTTTTCCGGCGTTTCCTTAATCCAGACATCGTGAGCCTCTGTTGATGCCGAGATCGCTGGCTTGCGGGAGGGGTGCACGGTCGCGACCGCACGAATTGTTAGGTCTCAGTGCCATGAGGGGCTTGTTCGCTATCTTGCAGCGGCGAACGAAGCGAGAAAAGCGAAGAAAACTTAGGCGATCTTAATTCGGGTAATTCGCTTCGCTCGAGCGATGGCCTCGCCGGCCCGAACTGGGCAGTCTCGGCTCCCCGCTAACAGCTGTTAGACCGGGCGCAATAGTCGAGAGACCATCCTACTCGAGCCGCGAGGTTACGGTTCCCCCGTAAGGGCTGAGGACGATCACGATCTCGTAGGGACCGGACGCGGGAAATGGCATTGTCACATTAAGTCTGATTGACTGGAATTTGCCGACGACCGCTGATTTTGGCGCGTGGGATTTCAGCGGCTTAGCCTGCCGGCCGGTCGTCCATATCCGGCCAATTTCACTTAATGTGACAATGCCTCGTGATTGTTATTTTTTCTTTTCGTCCTTCTTGTCGCCGGCCTTCTTGACGCCGCCAGCAACGGCACCGACGGCCGCTCCTGTTTTTGCGCTGACACCCGGCAGGATCGCGCCGGCCGCAGCACCTTTCACTGCGCCTTTTGCAACACCGCCTTCTTTCTTTTCTTCTGCGAAGGCCGACGTTGATGCGACTACAGCGAAGGGAAGAAAAACACCCAAGGCCAAGACACGAACTGAGTTACTGATCTTCATATAATGCACTCCAACTACTCACGTTGACTCAAAACATTGCCTGTACGCTATCGTCGGATTGGGGCGGTCGAAATGATCGCAGGACGACCGCGATCCTGCGCGCAAGCAACTTGGCATTGCTTCTAATGGCTGCGCTTCACAAAGCTATGACAATAATCAACGTATATTCCTGGTCGCTCTATACGAGCCGTCCCTTACCGCCTTATGTCCACTATGTGGACTTTCCGGACATTGGCGATATGCGCTTGGGCGGACCGGGGAATGTCCGCTTTCGGAGACAAAGCGGACTCTTGAAGAACACAGGCAAAATCTACGCTGGTGACCCGAGACAGTAGATGAAGAATGCAGAGCATCCGCCCCGCCACTTACGCCGAGACCTGAAGCTGAGCCTTTCCGCTTATACCGCGAAAACGTCCGGAAGAGCACGCCACTCGGCCCAAGAGATTCTTGGGTCATCCGGGAATCTGACGATGACCCGCTTGAGCCCCTGCTCCTTCTCGGCCGTGTTGTCATCCCAGTAGCGGCCTCCGAACCAACGGACAGACCGGCAGATGACGAACCGCTGCCATATGGGGACCTCCAGAACGCCGAGAGCCGCGTCGAAGAGGTCGTCGGCCTCCATGCGCGTTACTGTCTGCTCCCAATAAAGCCAATCATGGATGACGGCCGGGAGCCCGTAGCGGCCCGTCCGCGGCATCCAGGACCAGAACGTGCTGGGGATGCTAGCGAAGTCCGTGACGAAGCCGCGTGGCACTATCACCTCCGGCGGCAGGGTAAGCTCCGAGGTCCAGCGCAAGGGCGTGACCAGCGCCCAATAGTCCATGTCGGCGAAAGGCTGTAGGTGTGGTATTGGGCTGGGCATGTTCGGCGCCGGTGGTTCGAAGTCTTTGACCTCTGTGTCGGCTTGAGAACGCGACGCGAAATCACGCATTCCATCATCTGAGGCCTTCGGCGCACCAGCCTCTGAACGCTGCGCCTCCACGGCGATGGTCCGGAGAAAATCGGTCTTGGCGCTCATAGGCGGTCCTCCTCTTCACGCAGGAACGGCCAGGATAGTATTCCGCGATCTTCGGAGCCGCGCCGACCTGACGCCTCATTCCAAAAGTCACCCATTTTCAAATTGGCTTGCTTCCTCTGCGTTGCGTATCAGTTTGTCTCTTCCAGACGCAAATTTAAGGCTGGACGGCCAAGACCAGCCTACATGTTGATGCTAGCTAAGGACCGTCGCGTTCGACAGAGTGGTAATCACCAGCTCAACACTTTCGTGTCGTCGTCATCGAATAGCGCATCGCCAACAATCTTGGGATTACTCAGCTTAAGCCCGGGGGACATGTCGGCTTTGTTGACGCCATAATGCTCCATGCACATTGGACAGACTAAGACGTCCGCCCCCTTACCGATCATCGTGGCCAGGACTTGCTGGTGTTCTTTAAATTTGTCCGAATTTTTCGTGGAGCCAAGCAAGACGCCACGGTCATTCAGGAAGATAACAATGGGTCGGCCAAGCTGTTGCTGCCTGCTGGCGAAGACAAGGGCCATACGAGCCCGGTGTGTCTCGTCGGTTGTTAGGTTTACGAACAATGGATCATCGTCATCGGCAAACGTGGCAGTTGGCAGTGCCGCGAACGCCAATAGGGCTATCAATGCTGTGTAGAAGACATTCATGTTGAGGCTCCTGAAATTTCAAAACCGCAACACGACTTTGCTAGGGTCCGCTGTCGAGGACTATGATGATGATCAATCGAAAATTTGGCAGCGCACCTCTTGCATGCCGCTGGTTCGGTTAAGGCCCCTTGCAACGGCCTTTTTCCCTTCAAAAAAGCGAGGCAGATCGCCGCAATTGATCCTCATCAATTGCGGACCGCAGGTCCTGCGAAGAAAGTTATGCGGCAGTGCGCAGAGCCAAGGGGACGCTATGCTCACGACATTGACGGCAGGTCAGCAGCCAACGCTAGGTCCAAAAATACGATACTTATTCTTATTCGCCTTGTTCCTGCTCCCATCCGTAGTAAAGGCGGACAGTGACAGCAAGGCAGACAGGCCACGGCTGGTCGTTCACGTTTATAGTGAACCTGGCTGTCCATATTGCCAGCGCGCGAAGTCATTCCTCCGAGACCAAGCCCAAAAACTGCAATGGCTGCAGGTGATCGATCATAATATTCAATCAGACCCATTAGCCTTAAAGCAGTTCGAGGCGGTCAACAGAAGGCTTGGAGTAAAGCAACCGGGGGTCCCGCTAATACTCGTTGGCCCACGCCCTTTTATCGGGTTCGATGCTCCTGAGACAACAGGTGCGCAAGTAATCGAAGCTGCGCGACAATGCATTGGTGTCCCCTGCCGCGATCTTTATGAAGAGGTTACCACGTCGCTCTCCCAGTCACGAAACGTTCCTCTGGCGAGCGATACCCAGAGTGCACCTGTTACACGACCAGGTCTGCCGGCTCAGATCGACTTGCCTGTAGTTGGGGAAGTCAACACGCGTGCACTGTCACTACCGGTGTTGACGGTCCTCCTAGCGGCCGTAGATGGTTTTAATCCGTGCGCCATGTGGGTCCTTGTTTTCCTGATAGGTCTACTTCTTGGCATGGAAAACAAAGCACGCATGTGGATTCTTGGGGGAACCTTCCTTTTTACCTCGGCGCTGGTCTATTTTCTATTTCTCTCCGCCTGGCTGAACATCTTCTTGTTATT
>DAOUZE010000104.1 GCA_030665765.1 Filomicrobium sp. | reverse complement strand
AAGCGATTAATCTGTGCAAGGAGGTATTCGCGCTCGAATATCTCTCGGGCTTCACGCAAGGGTAGGGACATAAGATGTTCCGCGCCGCCATTGACGGGCAGTGGAACGTTGGATCCAATTTCATCGGGAAGCATGTCGGCGCTGATTACGGCATTGGCTTCGCCGCCTGCGAGGATCATCAGACGCTCGATATTGTTGCGAAGTTCGCGAACGTTGCCGGGCCAGTCGTGCGCCTGCAAAACGGCGATGGCATCTTCGCCGATTTCACGTGGGGAAAGTCCGGAAGACTGCGCTAGCTGGCCGATAAAAAATTCTATCAGAGCGGGGATGTCGTCACGTCGCTCGGCGAGGCTTGGTACACGCAGGGGAACCACGTTGAGACGGTGGTAAAGGTCCTCGCGGAATCGGCCTTCGCGCATTTCCGTTTCCAGATCGCGGCTAGTCGAAGAAATGATTCGGACGTCGACGGCAACTTTTTGGGTGCCGCCAATGCGCAAAAACTTTTGCTCAACGAGAACGCGAAGAACCTTGCCCTGGGTTTCCATCGGCATATCGGCAATTTCGTCAATGTAGAGCGTGCCGCCGTGTGATTCTTCTAACGCGCCGACCTTACGCGGCCCGCCGGTGCGATCCTCTGTTCCGAACAGTTCTTCCTCGACACGGTCGGGAGCCATAGCGGCGGCATTTAGGACGACAAAGGGCCCTTCGCATCGATGTGATTTCATGTGGATCATGCGAGCGGCGAGTTCCTTGCCCGAGCCGGATGCGCCTCGAATGAGAATGCGGCTGTTGGTGGGGGCGACCCGCTCAACTTGTCCGCGCAGCTGGTTCATTGCGACGGACTTGCCAACCATGTCGACGGACACATTCGAGCGCTCGCGGAGTTCTTTAACTTCACGTTTGAGTTGATAGGCTTCCAGTGCTCGGAACGTAACCAGTATCAATCGGTCAGCCTTGAACGGCTTCTCGATGTAGTCGTAGGCGCCGCGTCGAATGGCGGTCACAGCGGTTTCGATGTTGCCGTGGCCGGAAATGATCACCACTGGTAGCTCCGGGTAGACCTTCTTGATGATGGACAACACCTCAAGTCCGTCGAGGCGGCTACCCTGTAACCAGATATCGAGGATCACCAGTTGCGGTCGACGCTCTTCAATCGCCCGAAGCGCTTCATCGCTATCTCGGGCCAATCGTGTCGCATGTCCTTCGTCTTCGAGAATTCCTGCAACCAGCTCGCGAATGTCTGCTTCGTCATCCACGATCAAAATATCAGCGGCCATATCGTGCTCCTTGAGCGCGTCTTGCTAAGTCGAACTCGACGTTAATTCGCAACCGGAGTCCTCTTGGGAGCTCGCAGTGGAATTGCTTGGCGTGTATTCGGTCGTCGCCGAGAGTGGCAACGTGATGCGTACGAGGGCGCCGGTAGTAGGCCGGCCCGGTTCATCAGCGGGGGCGTCCTCAAGGGTCAATGAGCCGCCATGCTGTTCGGTAATCTTGAGAACCATAGCTAAGCCAAGGCCAGTGCCCTTGTGTCCTTTCGTTGTAACGTAGGGTTCGAGGAGCCTGGAACGCTGTTGTTTGGGTAAACCCTGTCCATTGTCGATCACTTCGATAAAGACGCGGTGATCATCGGGGCGTATGCGAGTGATGATGCGTCCCTTCCAATCCTCATCACGGTCGCCCACTTCGGCGGCGCTTTCAACCGACTCGGTTGCGTTCTTGACGAGATTGGTGACGGCTTGGGTGATCAGTCGGCGGTCGATCGATGTAAAGACCTTATCCTTCGGTAGCTCCAGTTTGTAATCGAGTTTTGGGTGGGCTTCGCGGAAAAGCACCACGGAATCAAGGACGGCATCGCGAAGATCTGCCACCGCCATCTCGGGCTTGGGAATTCGAGCAAACGCGGCAAACTCGTCGACCATACTCTTAATATGAGAGGCTTGTCTCTCGATGGTCGCGGTGAGTTTTTCAAATGTCTCACGGTCGTTTTCTATTGTTTTCGCATACTTACGACGGAGACGTTCAGCGGAAAGCTGAATCGGGGTCAGCGGGTTCTTGATTTCGTGGGCGATGCGGCGTGCGACATCGGCCCAGGCCGAAGTACGTTGTGCTGTAACAAGTTCGGTGATGTCATCAAACGTGATTACCGATCCGACATCGTGCTCACCAGCTTTTTCAAAGGTGACGCGAACGGCAAACGTGCGTTCATCGTCGTCGATTTGCATCGTCACTTGTTCTTGCGGCCGCGCCTTAATCGCGGGCTCGGCTGCCTTTAGATGGATTTTGCCAAGCTCCGGGAGCGCTTCAGCCAATTGGCGTCCGACTAAATCGCTGGAAGAACGTCCCAGCAGGCCTTCGGCGGCGCGCGAGACGAGCGTGATTCTTTCTTGGCTGTCGAGACCAATCACGCCAGCGGAGACCCCCGACAGCACAGCTGACATGAAACGACGGCGGGATTCCAACTGCTCGTTTGCGTTGACCAGAGCGTCGCGCTGATGTTTCAGCTCACGTGCCATAGTGTTGAATGTGTGGGACAGCCGGCGAAGGTCGCCTTCACCGCGTTTTTCCGGAAGCGCGACGGACAAGTTTCCTGTGGAGATTTCCTGAGCGGCGGCAAGGAGGCGTCGGATCGGTGCAACAAAACGGCCGCCAAACCACATGCCGGCCCAGATCGCGGCCAGCAGACCGGTCATTGAAATGGTCATGTACATCAGACCATGGGCCCATTTCAGACCGCCGCGGGCACGCCGAAGCGCGCTGTACTCGGCAGAGTTCTGCTCGATCTGGCGCATGTGTCGGATGACGATGGGGCTGACCGAGCGGCTTACGTAGAGAAAACGGCCCGGGTAGCGGCGCAGCATCGCGATAGCCGAGATGCGCTTATCTCGGATCGAGACAGACAGCGGGATCTGGCCGGCGGCGGCTTCATTGAGTGCAGCGGGCGTCGGACGCACAAAGGGTAATCGTTTGGCTTCGATTGCGCGAAGGACGGGTTGCCCTTTCCGGTCGATAACATAAGCAGCGGGCAGATCGCGCAATCCTGCCTGGGTTGTGATGAGTTGCTTCAGAGCCTGTTTATCGTCTTGAACCAAATTGGACGCGGCATTCAGGTCCCGGGCCATGTTGACAATGTCGGTTCGGATGACCTGGCCATGTTCCTCAAGGTACGTGCGGGCGACAACGGTTGAGTTGTCGATAATGGCGCGGACTCTGTCAGAGAACCAGTTATCGAGTGAGCGCGAGAAACTGACGGTTGCGCCGATCGCTACCAGCAGAGCAGGTAAAGCCGCGATGATCGAGAACAGCGCCACGATGCGAATGTGGAACCTGGCGCCGGGAACTTTCTCCCTCCATGCGGTGATAAGGCCGGACACTTGGGTTGCGATCACTGCTATGACCGCAACGATGAGGATCACGTTGAGGAAGAGCGCACCGAGGACGACACCGCTAGTGGGGATGATCGGCGTGAGGCCGGTCAGAATAAGGAATGTGAGAAGAGCCGAGATGAGCGACAGGACGACGGTCCAGAGACCGATGAAGAAGATCCGGTCGCTTGGCTCAAGATGCGGTTGGTCCGCATCTAGATCGATCCCAGAGGGAGCTGCACCAGCGGTGCTTGACATCGGAGTTCTCCGGACAGCGATTTACGCTGGTTGACCCGCTTGGCCGCGCAATTCAGGCGCACGACCGGCCGGTGCCCTTCTTGGCATCGGCGCAACACTGATACGGGCACACAACAAATTTCAGACTTATCGTGACATTTTCGCGACGATTAACACGTCCCACACAAGGTTTCACCCCTGAACTGTGGCAAGTTGACGGCGGCACGTGTCCAAAATGACGCCGCAGTGGAAATCAGCTGGACAGTTAATTAGCCGGTGAGCGGAAGACCTGGATATCAAGAAGTTTGATGCGCGACCTCAGCGTATTGCGGTTTAGACCAAGCAGTTCTGCTGCTCGGATCTGGTTGCCGCGGGTGGCGGTAAGGGCGGCCGTTAGCAGCGGTTTCTCGACTTCGCGGATAATCCGTTCGTAAATTCCAGCCGGTGGAAGCTCATTGCCGAATGAATTGAAGTAATCGGCCAGGTGACGTTCAACGAGCTCGCAGAGGCTGGCCTTCTCGTCTGTGGTGTCGTGGCTTGCAATCTGGGAGGTTTCTTTGATTTCGCGGTCCACCGAGTCGATGGTCAGAGTTTCTTCGCTGTTGAGGGCAACGAGGCGTCGTACGAAGTTCTCAAGTTCCCGCACGTTGCCAGGCCAGCGGTACTCACGCAGGCGTTCAATCGCGGCGGTTTCAATGGAGCGCTGACCGAGGCCTTCGGCGTCACAGCGGCGCAGAAAGTGTCGGACGAGATCGCCTACGTCATCGAGGCGTTCGCGTAATGGCGGTAGCCTTAGCGGAACAACGTTGAGGCGGTAGTAGAGATCCTCGCGGAACAAGCCTTGCTGGATTTGCGAGCGCAAGTCGCGGTGGGTCGCCGCGATGATGCGGACGTTAGTCTTGATCGGTGTGCGGCCGCCGACGGTGGTATATTCACCCTGCTGCAGTACACGCAGAAGACGGGTCTGCGCTTCAAGAGGCATATCGCCGATTTCGTCGAGGAAGAGCGTGCCGCCTTCTGCTTGCTCAAAGCGGCCGTGGGTTCGGTTTTGGGCTCCTGTAAAGGCTCCCTTCTCGTGTCCGAACAATTCGCTTTCGATTAGTTCGCGGGGGATGGCCGCCATGTTCAGCGCAACAAACGAACCGTTGCGCCGTTTGCCGTGCTCATGAAGGACCTGAGCGACAAGTTCCTTGCCGGTGCCGCTCTCTCCGGTAATAAGAACAGTCAGTTCGCTCTGCGTTAGACGTGCAAGAGTTCTGTAGATGTCCTGCATGGCTGGCGAGCGCCCAATCAATGGCAATTCTTCGCTTTCGGCTTGGCCGCTGACGCCGGCGGTTCGGCGGCCGGGTTCACGCAGAGCGCGGCCAACAACGGCGACGACTTCCTTGATGTCAAAGGGCTTGGGAAGATACTCGAAGGCGCCTCGATCGGCTGCTGTGAGTGCAGTCATCAGTGTGTTTTGTGCACTCATAACGATGATCGGCAATTCGGGGCGAATTTTCTTTAGCCTTGGGATGAGGTCGAAAGCGTTTTCATCGGGCATGACGACATCGGTTATGACAACATCGCCTTCGCCTTGGCTCGCCCAGCGCCACAGAGTGGAGGCGTTTCCAGTTGCCCGCGGGGCATAACCTGCTCGTGCCAAGGCTTGGTTCAAAACCGTGCGGATCGCAGTGTCATCGTCGGCAATTAAAACAGTTCCGCGGGCCATGGTTGGTCCTTGTCTAAACGTTTTTGGTTCAAATCGCTTTAGAGGCCCCTCGTGTCTTATGAGGCAGTTCCTGCATTGGCAGGAGCACCCGGAAGACCGTATGCTGGGGCTCGCTATCGCACTCGATCGTGCCACCGTGGTCGGCGATCAACTTTGCAACGAGTGCAAGCCCCAAGCCGGTCCCGTTGGCCTTTGATGTGACGAATGGATCGAACATGTGCTCCAGCATCTTGCCAGGAATGCCTGGTCCATTGTCTTGAATTTCAATCATCAACGGCAGCGCAATTCGCGTTCCTGATCCTGGAACGGAGAGTCGTACTCCTGGGCGAAAAGCCGTCGTAATGATGATACGGGCGTTTTCCGTTTCGGGCCCAATAGCCTCGGCTGCGTTTTTAGCGAGGTTCAAGAAAGCCTGGACCAGTTTGTCGCGATTGGCGGGTACCGCTGGCAGAGAGGGGTCGTAGTCGGCGACGAATTTAATATCGCGGGCAAAACCTGCTTCTGCGAGCTGCCGGACATGGTCGAGTACGTCGTGAATATTGATAGGTTCTTTGGTGAGGGGTCGCTCGTCTCCAAACACTTCCATCCGATCGAGTAGCGATTTAATGCGGTCTGTTTCAGTGCAGATCAGCTGTGAGAGGCCGCGGTCTTCATCGGTTAGAGCTGGCTCAAGGAGTTGTGCGGCGCCGCGGATGCCGGACAAGGGATTTTTGATTTCATGGGCAAGGATGCTGGCCATCCCTGAAACAGTACGCGCCGCCGCACGGTGGGTCAGCTGACGCTCGATCATCTGGGCCATCGTGCGCTGTTGGAGCATCAAAAGAACATTATCTGGATTGTCGGGCGATATGCCTCCGTAGACATCGACAAGCTGGGGAGTGGTTTGCCGCGGGGTTGCGATGTCGACACCGTACTCGTTGAAGGTCGTACGTTCGCGGCGAACTTGACCGACCAATGAAAGTAGCGGACAGCCAAAAGCGACGACGTCATCGAGACGGATCCGCTTCAATATTGCGAGCGAGGTCGACAAGAACGCCTCGGCGGCGGTGTTGACGTAGATAAATCCATTGTCGGCTGCGAGCACGATGACGGGATGCGGTAAGGCGTTTAGTATTTGGTTGTAGGGAATTGTGCCTGTCGATCTGCTCTGCGTGGCGAGCACGGCACCCGTTTGAGACGAAGGTGTTGCGGCGGCCGGCGCAGCATCGGCGGTCTCCGGGTCCAAAATATCGGCAACGGCCGGCTTGTTTCCATTGTTTTTTTTCGCCGGCGATTTCGGGCGCTTCGATGGGTTCGCGCCGCGCTGTCTGTTTGTTGATTTGGTAGCCGGTGCCGACTTATTTGTCATGCCGCAACCTCAACGGATATTGCAGTTCTAGCATAGAATTCGCGGAGGTTTTCGAGGGCCGCCGACGGACATTCTTGGGTGCACAGGCGTGAGCGCCAGTGCTTTACAATGGGCGGACTTGCACCCGACTGCTCAAGGTACCAGCCAATGTGTTTGCGGGCATTCCGCAGGCCGAGAAACTTACCGTAATAGGACAGCATCTCCACGATATGCTGCTCCGCGATCCGGCCCTGCTCTTGAACCGAGGGAGGACCCGGGTCGATCCCGGCAGCCAAGTATCGTCCAATACGGCCGGGCTGCCATGGTGCGCCGTATGCGCCGCGGCCGATCATGACGCCGTCGGCTTGCGACTGGGAAAGGGCCTGGATTGCATCTTCCGGCGTCTGGATGTCGCCGTTGACGATGACAGGGATCGATACCGCACTCGAGACGTTTGCGACTTGGTGCCAGTCGGCGCTGCCCTTATAGAACTGACAGCGGGTGCGGCCGTGGACAGTTAGTAATTGCACGCCGCTCAATTCCGCCCGTCTTGCCAGCTCGGGCGCGTTGATCAGGGCGTCGTCCCAGCCCAAGCGCATCTTCAGCGTAACGGGAACACCGACGGCAGAAACGACGGTATCGATGAGTGAAATCGCATGATCGAGGTCTCGCATCAGAGCGCTACCCGATAGCCTTCCTGTGACTTCCCGGGCGGGACAGCCCATGTTGATATCGATAATATCGGCGCCGAGATCACAGGCGAGGCATGCTGCTTCACCCATCCAGCGGGCTTCGTGGCCGGCAAGTTGGATAACGAAAGGGCGCAGTTGGTTGCCTTGGGCACGACGTAAGACGTCTTGTCTGCGCGCGACCAACTCGGCGCTGGCAACCATTTCCGAGACAACAAGACCCGCCCCAAGCTTATGTGCGAGGGTTCGAAATGGGAGGTCGGTAACCCCAGACATTGGGGCCAGCAGCGCCTTGTTGGGTAAAGCGTGGCCGCCGATTGCAAGCTGGGATTGTATTCTGTCTCGCATAATCAGGTGATCAAACTTTATGCAGTCTTATGATGTGATTATCGCTTGTGCAGATTAGGCTTGCCTCTGGTATTAGGCAAGAGGTTATGTCAGCGGATTGGTTTGATGTGCATAAGCAGCTCTCAGTAGCGTTTGGACATGGCAAGGAGGCGTGATTTGAAGACAGCGGCAGTGATTGTTGCGGCGGGCCGCGGAACGAGGGCGTCGGACGCGGCGGCTGGACCGAAGCAATACGCTGATTTTGGTGGGCGTGCGATGTTGGCGCATTCAATGGCGTCATTCATCAATCATCCGTTGGTGGATTTGGTGACTGTAGTAATCAATCCCCTCGATGAAGATCGTTACCGCCAAATTTCCCTACCCTTTGGCTCCAAACTGCGCGGAGCGGTTGCCGGCGGATCATCGCGGCAGGAGAGTGTCCTTCGCGGCCTCGAAGCCCTGGCTGGGGAAGACTTCGATGCAGTTTTGATCCACGATGCGGCACGACCGTTTGTCAGTGCGGAGATTATTGACGGTGTGATCGATGGGTTAGCGACCCATCAAGGTGCGGTGGCCGCATTGGCGCTTGTCGATACCCTGAAGTGGTCCAAGGACGACGGCGCCATCGGAGCCACCGTGCCACGTAACAATCTTTGGCGTGCTCAAACCCCGCAGGGCTTTCATTATCAAGCAATTCTCGAGGCTCACCGTCAGGCTGCCGCGGCTGACCGGTCAGACTTTACAGATGATGCGTCAATTGCCGAGTGGGCCGGGTTAACGGTGCGGCTGACCGAGGGTTCAGCGAGAAATGATAAAGTGACAACAGCCGAGGACTTGCAGATAGCTCGGCGATTTATTGAGGAAAATGTAATCGTAGAGGCGCGCACAGGTAGCGGATTCGACGTGCATCGCTTCACAGAGGGAGATGCGGTACTGCTTTGTGGTGTTAAGATACCCCACAACAAGCGGCTTGAGGGACATTCCGACGCCGACGTTGGATTGCACGCGCTGACCGATGCAATCCTTGGGGCGATTGCGGATGGTGACATAGGGCAGCATTTTCCGCCTTTGGACCCTCAATGGAGGGGTGTCGCCTCGCACGTCTTTCTAAGCGATGCGGCGCGTCGCGTTGGCAAACTGGGCGGGCGTATTGCGAACGTCGATGTGACGATAATCTGCGAGGTTCCCAAGGTTGGACCGCACCGGGACGCCATGCGGCGAAGCATTAGCGACATCCTGCAACTGGAGCTTTCGCGTGTTTGTGTCAAAGCCACAACAACGGAGCGCCTGGGCTTTACGGGGCGCGGCGAGGGGATCGCGGCGATGGCGAGCGCGACCGTATTGCTGCCTGCGCCTCGATAAGTGATTTGGAAATGCAGGCAAGGCATTGACCGGGATCTGAGAATCGCGGCATCCAATAACCGATGGGGTTGTATGACCAAAAAGGATGGACGCTTTGGGGGATGCGAGCATGGAGCTAGCTACGGGCATGCTTGAACGTCGAGAGGCCGATCAGGCATCGATGCAGGAGATAGCGGAAGCAACTGCTTCTTCTTGTTTGGCAACTCGCGTGCGGCAGCTGTCACGCATTGTGACGCGGCTTTATGACGATGCTCTTCGTCCACTTGGTATTACGGCAAGCCAGTACACGCTGCTTGCCCAGCTTGCGTCGCGCGACGGTATTACCGCCGTTGAGATCGGGCATGAGCTGGATATCGAAAAGTCGACGCTTTCACGAAACCTGAAGCGCTTGTTGGCACTAGGTCATATAATTATGGATCCGCCGGCGGGGCGACGCGGCCGTGGTCTTCATTTGACGCCAAAGGGTCAGGGTGTCCTTGTGGATGCCTTTCCGATTTGGCGGGATGCTCAGCAGCGGGCAACCAATATCCTTGGAACGACGACCCGCGGGATTCTTGACGATTTGCTAGGGCAGGCTGAGAAACTGGTCATGCCATAGCGGCGGCTGTTTCAAACCCGGGGTTTAGGCTTAGAAGAGAGGGGCGCAGAGGTGCCCCTTTTTTATTTTCTTTGAGAGGTCGACCTGTGGTCCCCAGTGCTCTTGTGGATGATGCAGCTGCCGTGCTTTCCGATTTGCGCAGTCACGGACTTACCTTGGCGACGGCGGAAAGCTGCACGGGCGGTCTAATTGCTGCGGTGCTTACTGCAGTAGCCGGGTCTTCGGATGTTGTTGACCGCGGATACGTCACCTACTCCAACATGGCCAAGACGGAGATGCTGGGCGTTCCTGCCGCTTTGATCGAGCATAATGGCGCGGTCAGCCGGGAGGTGGCAACTGCGATGATTGACGGGGTTTTTCTGTTTAGCCCAGTAGATCTCGCAGTTTCTGTGACGGGCATTGCCGGTCCGGTGGGTGGCAGCGAGCATAAACCCGTCGGCCTGGTGTATTTGGCTGCCGGCCGCCGAGGCCATCCGGCAATTGTCCGGGAATGCCTTTTTGGCGACATCGGACGTGCCGGTATCCGGTTGGAAGCTGTGCGTAAGGCTTTCGCGATGATTGGTGATGTGATCTCGAAATGAGCGGCGACGGTCAGACGTTCGATGTCGCAGGGCAAACGGCTCTGAGCGGCGGGCGGTAAAGCTGGCGCGCGCGGGCCTCGAAGGCGGTAGCGAATTTTCGAAACGCTTTGTCGAAAACAGCACCCATCAGCAGTGCAAGCATACGCGAGCGGAACTCATAGGTGATGTAGAAGTCGACCTCACAGCCCGAAGCGGAGGGCAGAAACCGCCAGCGGTTTTCCAGATGACGGAATGGGCCGTCAAGGTACTCGACGAGGATCTGCTGCTTTTCGGGAATAAGGGTAACGCGGGTCTTGAATGTCTCGCGGATCGACTTGTAGCCAATCTCCATGGTCGCGATCAAAACCTCTCGGTCGGAACCACGCGTGCACGATGTCACCGTCAAGCTCTCGCAGAGAGGTACGAACTCAGGATAGCATTCGATATCCGCGACGAGATCGAACATCTGCGCTGGTGTAAAATTTACGTGGCGGCGATTGGTGAATGTCGGCATGCGGTTGCTGGGTTATGGATAAGTGATCGTCGTTATCCTAGTCAATT
>DAOUZE010000395.1 GCA_030665765.1 Filomicrobium sp. | reverse complement strand
AACGCGCCCAACGATTTCGTGACCTGGAATGATCGGGAGTTTCGGTTCCGAAAGCTCGCCATCGACCACGTGAAGGTCGGTGCGGCAAACGGCACAGGCTGAAACCTGCACCAAAACTTGACCAGGCCCCGGCGCTGGTGTTTCTTGCTCAATGAGTTGGAGGGGCTGCCGAGCAGCTGCAAGGCGCATCGCTCTCATAGGTGCTCCATTTTCAAAGGTCACCGGCGCAGCTTCATCCAAAGCATTTGGTGCGCGGGCCCTATCGCAACTGCAGCGTCCAAGCCGCGTTACATCAGATCAAAGCCGCCATGTAAGCCCCGATGATCAAGTCATCGAAGCCGTCGTTATTGATATCTCCAGCACCAGAAAACCTGCTGCCAGCTAAATGATCGCGATCGATGCCGTTGAGGGCAAAGCCATTACTGCCATAAAGGTCAGAGAGTTGAACTGTGGCTCCAAATCCCTGTTCGGCGCCCAACTCGCTGCAGGGCCCGATCACATCGAGCCGACAAATCGGTCGCCATCAGGACTTTCTTCATACGACGAACTCCGAGCTTGCGGATACTGAACGTGCCATCATCTCTCTCTCATAGGCGTGAAGCAAGCACATCCCAATGTGCGAACTGATTGCATTGTGGCAACCGCCGCGCAGCTGTTTGCCGGAAAATCGGCCCGATACGCATGGAACGCAGCATAGCGAGGTCCGGTTGACCCTTGAAAACGGACATCGCCCAGCGCGCCGCGGATGTCTTCTTCGGGTAAATTCGGGACATGCGAGTTACCGCACCAGCGCACATCTCCGACGTCTGCTTTGTCCTGCCAATTCAACCGATCACCGCAACACACTCTTCGAACTTCTCCGCTGGCGAGTCGTAGTTCAACGTCTTTCTCGGGCGCTCGTTGAGCTCGCGCGCCATCGCGGGGTCCCCCGTAAGCTTCGGGGATCAACCTGTCCTGGATCAATTTCAATGAGCCGGGACCGGGCTAATGTCACTCGTAATCCGTGGTTCACTGGCACGCGGAAAGTAACGGAGTTATCTGACGTTATGGCCTGGCAAGGCAAACTGTTGCGCGTCGACCTGTCAACGGGCGTCTGCCACGGCGAGCGGTTGAATATGGACCGGGTGGATAAATATCTCGGTCTGCGGGGACTCGGCACGAGCTATCTGGCCGCGGAGGTGGATCCCCGGGTCGATCCATTGTCGCCCGATAACAAGCTGATTTTTGCAATGGGCCCGCTGACCGGAACATCAGTTCCCACCGGCGGACGATTTGGGGTCATTACTAAGGGGGCCTTGACGGGCGCAGTGGCGTGCTCCAACTCAGGCGGCCATTTCGGCGCGGAGCTCAAATTCGCCGGTTGGGACATGGTGATCCTTGAAGGGCGCGCGCCGGAGCCGGTCTACCTTTGGATCGAAAACGACTTTGCCGAGCTGCTGCCAGCCGCCGACTTCATTTGGGGCGAGTCGTTCTGGCGCGCAGAAGAGCGCCTGCGTTCTCGACATGGCGATAGCATCAAGGTTGCAGGAATTGGCCGCGCTGGCGAGGAGTCAGTCCTGTTCGCCTGTGTGATGAACGATCGTGATCGCGCGGCTGGACGGTCCGGCGTCGGTGCGGTTATGGGATCCAAGAACATTAAAGCGATTGCGGTGCAGGGGACACGCGGTGTCAAAGTGGCCGATCACATCGCCTATGTCGCAGCAGTTGATGCGGCTAAGGAAAAGATTGCCAATTCGGGGCATAGCCACGGCTTGGCCAGTTTCGGCACCAACGCCATGATGAATGTCACGAATCACTTCGGGAGCTTGCCGACGCGCAATTGCAGGGAGGTGCAATTCGAAGGCGCGGACAGCATCAGTGCCGAGGCGATGCGGCGCACACCTGGGCCCGGTCGGCGGGCCAACCTGCTAACCAACAAGGCCTGCTTTGCATGCACCATCGGTTGCGGGCGCGTTTCGCGCATTAAGCCAGATCACTTCACACTTAGGAATGGCGAGCGCTACCGGCAGCCAAATGGCGGCCTCGAGTATGAATCCGCCTACAGCCTAGGGGCCATGGTCGGCGTCGACGACCTGGATGCAGCCACCTTCGCCAACTTCGTATGCAATGAGCAAGGCATGGATACGATTTCCTTCGGAGTAACGCTCGCGGCAGCCATGGAGCTTTACGAAACCGGAGTCATTGCGTGCGAGCATACAGACGGTGTGCCGCTCGAATTCGGTTCGGCCGATGCACTCACGACAATGGTTCAACTCACCGCAACCGGCACAGGCTTTGGAAAGGATTTGGGGCTGGGTGCTAGACGTCTGTGCGAAAAATACGGCCGTCCTGACTTGGCAATGACAGTCAAAGGGCAGGAATTCCCTGGCTATGATCCGCGTGCAATGCAAGGCATGGGCCTTGCCTACGCAACATCGAACCGTGGTGCCTGCCACCTCCGGGCTAACCCCTTCAGCAGCGATTTCCAGACCCCTGAGATTCGGGAAAAGGCAAGGATCGTCAAGGAGACCCAGGACGACAATTCCGTCATCGATTGCGTAGGAATTTGTGGCTTCACCACATCCGAGTTGAGCATTGAAGACATTGCAGGTCTGCTCGATGCGGCGTGTGAAAGTGTCTGGACCGCTGACAAACTGAGAGCCATCGGTGAGCGGGTCTGGAACCTCGAACGGGTCTTTAATCTAAACGCTGGCTTTACCGCTGGCGACGATACCTTGCCAGAACGTATGTTCGCCGAAGCCACAAAAGGCGGCGCAAATACAGGAGCCGTCTCGCAGCTGAAAGCCATGCTGCCGGAATACTATGAGCGGCGCGGCTGGAGGAGCGAGGACGGCGTGCCGACCGCCGAAACCCTGGGTCGTATAGCGCTGTGATGATGTCTGCCTCCCGATTGCGATCCTCACAGCCCCTGGCAGCGCGGCACGAACGAGAACACGAACCGTTTGCTGCGTCAGTACTTCCCGAAAGGAACCGATCTGTCTGTGCACAGCCAGGCCAAGCTGAACGTCGTCGCACGCGAACTCAATGATAGACCGCGCAAGACATTGAACTATCATTCTCCAGCAGAGAAGTTTGCAGAGTGTGTTGCGACGGCATTGTCACGTTAGCACGTATGCCGCGCGAAAATGGGCGACGTCTCCGTGTTTCACGCTGCAGCAGTCACGGCATTCCACCTATTCATCGCTTCAGTTCGGAACTGGCGCAATGTTGTGCGCGAGATTAGATGGCGTTGAACGTTGAAGGCGTTATAGATCGCTGCATGTGTGGAGAGGAATCGTTGCGCCGAACCGGCGGACTTGAAGCGCTGCATCCGTCGTTCTCGCTGCCGTACCGGGAGATGCGAATTCTCGGCCCGGTTGTTG
>DAOUZE010000020.1 GCA_030665765.1 Filomicrobium sp. | reverse complement strand
CGGACTTGAAGCGCTGCATCCGTCGTTCTCGCTGCCGTACCGGGAGATGCGAATTCTCGGCCCGGTTGTTGATCCGACCGCCGGTTATGTGGCGAGCTCTCATCCCAAGTTCGCTCAATGCCGCGCCATATGATGGCAGTTCGTCTGTCACGACGGCGTCTGGCGAGAAGCCTTGTGACTTGAGCAGTTTCCGCATCAGCTTCAAGGCTGCCCGCTTGTTTCGGCGCGATTGCACCAGCACGTCCAGGACCTCTCCCTCGCAATCAACGGCGTGCCACAGGTATACGTTCTTGCCGTTGATCGAGACGAAGACTTCATCGAGATGCCAACGCACATCGGCAGGTGGATGTGATCTTCTGAGCCATCTGACATAGGCCGAGCCGAACTTGATCGACCAGCGGCGGACGGTCTCATACGAAACATCGATGCCTCGCTCAGCCAGAAGGTCCTTGAGGTCTCGAAAGCTGAGAGGAAATCGCAAATACAGCCAAACGGCGTAGTGGATGATTTCGACTGGTAAGCGGTGGCGGTGATAGCAGAGATTGCGCATCGTGAGCCTCCCCCAATGAGTTGGTCCACCCTATTTCTGAGTAATGGAGGACTGCAGATGGCCAACAAACCACCCGCACAGGAAGTCATCATCACATTGCAGGCAAGGCCGAGCATGAACTAACATTCAAACCGGACCACTTGATGGGGGCAGGTCAGACTGCAGATGGCCAACAAACCACCCGCACAGGAAGTCATCATCACATTGCAGGAAAGGCCGAGCATGAACTAACATTCAAACCGGACCACTCGATGGGGGCTGATCAGTTTGAATTGGTCAGATTTTGTATTGACGTTCGCGTCAGCGAGGACGAGCAGATGCTGATAGGGCACCGAAAGACCTTTTCGAAATGCAGATCACGATAAGGCGCGGTCGCGACATTCCGTTTCCAGGTGCCCCTGCCCAGGCCCTGCGCGACGGTGCCCCCGTGGGCGCCGTTGCGCTCCAAGGCAGCGATTTTAGTAGTTTGCGTCCTTTCTTCCACGTCGAGGTCGGCGACAAAGTGGCGGAGGGAGAGCCGATTCTTATCGACCGCAGGCGGCCAGAGATTGCGTTCGTTTCGCCGGCCAGCGGCACAATCGTCGCCCTCAATCGCGGCCACAGGCGCACCTTGGATTCAGTAGTCGTCCGGGTTAACGGCGAGCAAGCTAAGACTTTCAGTCCGCCTCGCAGACCTGATAACGCAAGTGTCCGGTCATTGTTGTTAGAGAGCGGCCAGTGGCCGGCCTTTCGAACTCGTCCCTTCGAGCGGATCCCCGATCCATCGGCGGTACCCGCTGCGATATTTGTCACTGCCATGTCCACCGAGCCCTTGTCGGCTAACGCGGCCGTAGTGCTTCAGCCCCACGTCGAGCAGTTCAAAGCAGGCCTCGAGGCAATCCGGCACCTTGCATCGGGACCGCTATTCGTCTGCCGGGGCGCGGACCCCGGTTATCCGGCCATCGATGCGGATGATCAGGTTCGCGTCGTCGAATTCCGCGGCCCCCATCCAGCGGGATTACCTGGCACCCACATTCATTTTCTGAGGCCAGCCGGACGTCAACGCCAAGTC
This sequence comes from Filomicrobium sp., assembly GCA_030665765.1. Taxonomy (GTDB): domain Bacteria; phylum Pseudomonadota; class Alphaproteobacteria; order Rhizobiales; family Hyphomicrobiaceae; genus Filomicrobium. Next base: position 22,555 of record DAOUZE010000020.1, on the reverse strand, counting down.
TGGCATATCTGCTATCAGGATGTCATCGCCGTCGGCCATCTCATGCAGACGGGAAGGATATGGACGCAGCGCGTCATATCGATGGCTGGGCCGGCTGTACGTGCACCCGGGCTTGTCCGGACATGCCTGGGGGCCGATCTCAATGATTTGCTGGCAGACGAGCTGACTGAAGGTGACGTCAACGTCATCTCCGGGTCGGTGCTGTCGGGGCGTCCCGCGCACTATCTTGGACGCTATCATGCGCAGGTGACGGCACTTCGGACCCTTCAACCCGAGCGAAAGTATGGAATCACTGCGAGTCTTGCCGAATTCCTTCGTCGTTGCGAGGCTGCATCAATTATCCCGATTGCGGCATACGACAACGTCATGCCACTGGACATCTTTGCGGTGCCGCTGCTTAGGGCTCTGAGCGTAGGCGACATCGAGACAGCAGAGAGTCTCGGCTGCCTGGAACTCGCCGAAGATGACATGCAGCTCTTGAGTCATGTCTGCCCGGCAAAGTTGGACTATGGCGCGCTCTTGCGCCGAACACTAAATGAGATTGAGAAGCAGATGTGATGGCAACCTGGGACTCTCTGATCCGACGCGCCGCGGTGGTTCATGCACCGCCCATTCGCGCCGGCTGGAACAAAGTTGGCATGACATTGGTAACATTCCTAGCCATGCTTCCTCCGCTTGCTGTGGCGGTCGTCGAGCGTGGAGCGAAATGGCTGCTGCTGTTACTGGTGTCGCTGATCGTCGTTCTGACCTGGCAAGCGCTATTCGCCGTCGTGCGCGGCCGCCCATGGCCCTTGGATGGTGTGCTTGCTGCCCTCACATTCGCGCTCGTGTTGCCGCCTTCGCTGGCAGTCTGGAAGGTCGCGATATCGCTCAGCTTCGGAATCGTCGCCGGCCAGGAGTTATTTGGCGGCCGCGGGCACAGCTTTCTCAATCCGGCCGTCGTGGCACTGTCCTTTCTGATATTTTCGTTTCCCGGCGTGGGACTGCACAGCTTGACCGCGGTGACCGCACTCTCGGTTATCCCGGGCGCATTGCTGCTTGTTGCAGTGGGGCTCCTTTCTTGGCGCATAATTGCCGGGGCCTTGGCTGGAACTCTGGTGGTAGCCTTTGCGAGCGGCATGTCGGAGCCGCTTCATCTCATTGTGGTCGCCAGCTTTGTGTTCGGCCTTGTTGTCTATGCCGCCGATCCTGTTGCCGCAGCGTCGACTAATCCAGGTCGCTGGCTATACGGCCTGCTTTTCGGCGCTCTTACCGTCCTGCTGAGCGGTGCTGGCCCGCACATATCGATCGAGTCGGTGATTTTGGCTGCGTTGCTGAGCAGCGTCTTCGCGCCCCTGATTGACGTCGGAACCATCTGGTTCAACGTTTATCGACGGAGGCGTCGATATGGCTGACCTAAATCCCATCACCTGGTGGCGCCACATGTTGTCACTTCCCAACACCAGCCCGGCCAAGACGCTTATCGTTGCTCTTCTCGTCGCACTTACCTGTGGCACGGCTGTGTCGGTGACTGCCATCATGCTGCGCCCGTTGCAGCAGAAGCATCATGAACGCGAGCGCCAGGCGCGCATGCAGGAGCTGCTGAAATCCCTACCGGGCATGAAAGGCCTGATCGACGACGCCGGCGAAGTCACACTCCAGTGTGTCCTGGTGGAGCTGGCAACGGGCGCCATAATCGAGGTCGCCGATCCCCTTTCCTTCGACCAGCGCGCGGAGGCGGCAGATCCCAGGGCGAATTTCGATATACCGGCTTCAGCCGACATTGCCGGTATCGGCAAGCGCTCGAGGCGCGCTCCTGCCTATCTTATGCGGTGGAACGGCAAGCTGAAGCGCATCATTCTCCCCGTCCGAGGCAGCGGCTATCAATCGATGCTCTATGGCTACCTTGCACTCGAGGGCGACCTCGTCACAGTTGCTGGGCTGACGTTCTATGCGCAGGCTGAGACGCCGGGCCTTGGCACGCGGATCCAGGAACCGGCGTGGCAGAACCTATGGCCAGGTAGCATGATTGCTGATGACCAAGGCAACTTGAGGATCGAGGTTGTGCGCGGCAAGGGAACTCGGCCCTATCAGGTCGACGGCATATCCGGTGCGACGCGCACCGGAACCGGCGTAACGAATCTCCTGAGATTCTGGCTGGGAGACTATGGTTTCGGGCCATTCCTGAAGCAGCTTGAGACAGGGAAAATCGATCCATGACACGCCATATCGAGCTCGTGGTCCGGCCTATTATCGACAGCAACCCAATCACGCTGCAGATCCTCGGCATCTGCTCGGCATTGGCTGTGACGACCTCGCTATCGACGGCTCTGACGATGTGTGCCGCACTGACCGTCGTCTTGATGTTCGCCAACGGCATTATCAGCCTTATTCGCAATCATATCCCACCGGCTATACGGCTCATAATACAGATCACCATAGTTGCGTCACTCGTGATCGTGATCGACCAGATCCTCAGAGCCTACGCCTTCGAGTTAAGCCAGCGCCTGTCGATCTTCGTCGGCCTCATCGTGACGAATTGTATCGTGCTGGGCCGGATCGAAGCATTCGCGATGCGCAATGCGGTCTGGCCGAGCGTGCTCGATGGGCTCGGCAACGGCATCGGTTACAGCGTCATTCTGGCGACGGTTGCCAGTATCCGCGAGTTGCTGGGCACCGGAACACTGCTTGGCTACACGATTCTTACTACAGTTAGGGACGGGGGCTGGTTCGAGCCGCTAGGTTTCATGCTGCTGGCCCCCAGTGCGTTTTTCATCATCGGACTTCTTATTTGGCTCGTCCGAAGTCTCAAGCCCTCCCAAATTGAACAATCCGAATTCCGGGATCTCGCCCAAGGGAAAGAGATGAGATCATGACGCAGCATTTTCTCAACTCAATCTTCAACGAAAACCTCGCCCTATCATTCTTTCTTGGGATATGCACATTTTTGGCGGTCTCAAAGCGCATGGAAACAGCTATCGGCGTCGGTCTTGCTGTCATTGCTATTCAGACAGTCACGGTTCCCATCAATCATCTCCTTTACACCTTTCTGCTCGGCAAGGGGGCTCTGGCTTGGGCGGGCCTAGCCGACACGGACCTCAGCTTCCTCAGGCTGATTAGCTTCATCGGGGTCATCGCCGCCACAGTGCAGATCCTTGAAATGGTGCTCGATCGCTATGCCCCGGCGCTGTTTCGAGCACTGGGCATCTTTCTACCGCTGATTACTGTCAACTGCGCCATTCTCGGGGGCAGCCTGTTCATGGTAGAGCGGCGCTATACACTCGCCGAAAGCACGGTGTACGGGTTTGGCAGCGGCATCGGATGGGCACTTGCCATCGTTGGACTGGCGGCCATCCGTGAGCGCCTCAAGTATAGCGACATTCCCAAAGCTTTGCAGGGACTGGGCGTGGCGTTCATCGTCAGCGGTTTGATGTCGATGAGCTTTTCGGCATTTGCGAGGATGTAGGCGCCGTGAACGAGATCTTATGGGGCATCATCGTTTTCACGGTTATCGTGCTGACCCTCAGCTTTACTGTTCTGGTTGCCCGCACCTTGCTTCTGCCGGCGCATGCGACCTCTGTCATCGTGAACGGAGAGCGTTCGCTCGTCGCCAGGACGGGGCAGAAACTGCTCGACGTCCTCCTCGATTCCGGAATTGCCATCCCTTCCGCCTGTGCCGGTGTCGGCTCTTGCGGCTTGTGTCGGGTGAAGGTGACGAAGGGCGGCGGCGAAGTGCTGCCGATTGAGATGGCGCGGCTGACAAGGCAGGAAATTCGGGCGGACACCCGCCTTGCGTGCCAGGTCATGCTTCGACGGAATGTTGAAGTCAGCATTCCAGAGGAGCTCTCGAGAGCCGAGTCCTTCGAATGCCGTGTTATTGCTACGCGCACCCTGTCTCCGTTGATCCGCGAAATCGTGCTCGAGCCGCCCGAGGGGCAGCAGTTTCAGCATCGAGCAGGCGCCTTCGTCCAAATCACAGCACCCGCCTATCAATTGGATTTTGCGGAAATCGAGATCGAGCCAAACTATCGCACAGCATGGAACAAGCTTGGCCTCTGCAGGCTTATTGCCCAGAGCAAGAATCCTGTGATGCGCGCATATTCGATTGCCAATCGGCCTCAGGACGAGGGCCGCATCGTTCTTTTTATAAGGTTGGCCGTGCCGCCGCCGCGCGCGGCCGATGCGCCTCCGGGCATCGTCTCGTCATATTTGTTCGGATTGAGGGTCGGCGACAAGGTCACCGTTTCTGGGCCCTACGGCACCTTTGGCGCAATGGACACGGAACGCGAGATGATTTTCATCGGCGGTGGCGTAGGTATGGCCCCCTTGCGCGCGATTATCTTCGATCAACTCGTGCGGATCGGAACCAGCCGCAGGATGAGCTTCTGGTATGGAGCACGCAGTCGGATCGACCTGTTTCATATTGACGACCTTGAGGCGCTGGCCCACCGGTACGACAATTTTAGAATTATCACTGCACTTTCGGACCCGGCATCCGGCGATGCGTGGGACGGGCCAACTGGGTTCATCCATGCGGTTGTCTACGAAAACTATTTGAAGTCGCATCCGGCGCCGGAGGAGTGTGAATACTACTTATGCGGTCCACCGCTCATGATCCAGGCCGTGCTGTCCATGCTTGATGAATGCGGGGTCGGCGAGACCTCAATCTTCTTCGACGATTTTGGGAGTTGAGCGGATGTCGTTAACAAGACGCGATTTACTTGTTGGCACCGGCAGCGGTCTGCTCGCGGTTGCTCTACCCCCGCAGTCCCCAGGATACGCAGCGTCTCGCGCAGCAATTAATTTGCGCGGTGGGGGATTTGGCACGACTTGGCGAGCTGTGCTGCCTGCTGGCTCCGATGTGGCCTTGGTGAGAAGGCGCTTTGAGGCCATTATCGCGTCAGTTAATAATGCTGTATCACCGTTCCATGCGAATTCTGAGCTCTCTACCTTCAACGCCACGCAAACAACGGACTGGATTACCGTCTCGTCAACCGTTGAAGCGATCCTTGCAGAGGGCCTACGCATTGCGGGTATCTCCATCGGCGCCTTCGAGCCGACGATTGGCCCATTGGTCCACCGATTCGGCTTTGGCCCGATAAACAGCGGCATGGTCGGCACTTACTCCGAGATCGAGGTCGGAAACGGCATGATCCGCAAGCGTCGAAAGGACCTAACGCTCGATTTATGCGGCATTGCCAAGGGCTATGCCCTCGACCAGATGGGCGAAGCACTTCAGGATCTGGGCCTCCGCGACTTCATTATCGAATTCGGCGGGGAAATTCGTGCATGCGGCTCCCACCCTCTGGGCCGGCCATGGGAGGTAGGGATCGAGCGACCGCTGGCGGGCCCTCCTTATGTCCAGCGCATCGTCCGGCTTGAGGAAATGTGCCTTGCCACATCGGGAGACCTAGTAAACGCTTTCGTAGTAGCTGGCCGTCGCTACAGTCACATCGTTGACCCGCACACGGGCAACCCAGTCGACAACCGGGTGGCATCCGTTTCGGTCATGGCTATCACTGCCATGGAGGCTGATGCGCTCGCCACTGCTCTTTTCGTGATGGGGTCTGGCCTTGGATCCCAGTTTGCAGCGCGCCATAATATTCCAGCTCTATTTCTACTGTTGGAGAAGACCGAGATCCGCGAGCTGGTAGTCTCCGGATTCGAGCGTTCGTTCGTGGCATAGGTGGACCTAATGATCACCGTTCTTCTTGGCATACTGATTGTCCTATTGTCGGTTGCCGGCCTTGCGACCGGAATTCTGTTTGGGCGAGCTCCGTTGAAGGGATCTTGCGGTGGGTTGGCATGTCCATCTGGAATTGATTGCGCAACCTGTACTCACAGCGACCCAGAGCAAGAAAGATGACGGCTCGGCGCACTATCGCCGAGTATATGGCGACAGAGCTGGTGACGCTCGCGCCTGACATGGAGATCAACCATGCCATGGTGCTGCTGCTGGAGCGTGGCATCTCTGGCGCTCCGGTCGTCAGCGCGTCTGGTGAGTTCCTAGGGGTTCTATCTAAAAAGGACTGCTTGCGCGCTGCGCTGCATGCGACCTACCACCAGGAGCTAGGCGGTGTCGTGGCCGACTACATGAACCAAGATGTGCAGACGCTCGAAGCCGATCTCGACATCGTCGGAGGAGCCGAGGTCTTTCTCAAGAGTGCTTATCGGCGATTTCCCGTGATGAGCGAGGGGCGGCTTGTCGGGCAGATCTCGCGCGCCGATCTTCTTCGAGCGCTCGCCGAGCAATGGCGGTAAGTGAGCAGACCCGTCGCGTGCTCGAATATGAATGTTAGTTTTGATAAAGTTCGCGTGGCCAGATGGCGCGGGTAGCCGCCATCACCAACCGTAAGACCACTAGACGAAAATTTTTGCGGAGGATTTCTCTCATAGCCCAGACATCAAGTCTCACGCTCGCGAGCATTGGGCATCAAGAAAGCACCGTCTGGTCGATGGTAACCGGGCGCAAGCGAGAGCTATAGCGATCACTTCATTGTGGAAAGCTCTCTGAGCCAGCCCGCAAGTTCTTCATGATGGCTATGAGGACAGTGGCTATGTTGATCAAGAAATGCAGCAAGTTCAGCTTCGCGGTGGGCCACTGTTTCGGAGTTAGTGCCGGCGAAATACGATTTGGCAAGCTTCTGTGAATTATGGCACGCCCTGCAAAAGGCATCGAACGCGTCTGACGCATCTAACTCCGCCTCGCCTTCGGCGCAAGGGGTCGTGTCTTGCTTAGATGGATAGCCCAAGGCAGAAGACAACAATGCAACGCTAATGATTAGTGCGGTTAATGCTGTTCGCATTTCGACTTGCCTCCTCTTGGGCGGCGCAATTGCACCTTCAGCCTTAATACATTGCTGTCGAAACCGCCACAATATCGCCTTCGGGTGATAAGTACCATAATTATCCTTCTGATCATCCTGCCCGGTTTCCGCTCAAACTATTCATTAGGGCACGAAGGTGCCGGATCTCAATTGCTTTTTGTAAACGTATCCACGCCATTTTTTTAGCAGCCTCACGCGGTGATGTTTTATTTGAACGCGCCGGTTTCAGAACCACTTCAGTGTTTTCAGAAATCTTCGCAGCTATGGTGTGAAAGGCGGAACGCTGGCTACCGTGCTGGTACTCAACGGCCGCTGCGATGACACCGCCAGCATTCGCAATAAAATCAGGTATGCATACTATGCCATTCTCGTGCAAGCGGCGCTCTGCGTCGGATGTCACCGGGATATTCGCACCCTGAAAAACAAGCCGAGCCTTTATGGTTTCGACGTTATCCAAGTGGACAAAATCTGCGCGTGCGGCAGGAATGAGAATCTCGCAATCGACCCCAATGATGCTTTCAGCGCTAGCTTTTTGGGGCCCTTCGCAATCGATGACACTGCTTCCCTCTGCTTTGAGGGCCCTGAGTTCTGCGATGTCGAGCCCTTCTGGGTCCGAGATAGATCCTTTGCTATCAGCGGCAGCAACGAGGGTTGCCCCTTCTCGGCGAAAAACTTAGCCGCATTCTGTCCAACTGATCAGCCCCCATCGAGTGGTCCGGTTTGAATGTCAATTCATGCTCGGCCTTTCCTGCAATGTGATGATGACTTCTGGTGCGGGTGGTTTGTAGCCGAGGGCACTGTGGCGTCGTTTGGTGTTGTAGTGCTGGCGTCATTGCTCGATGACGATCGGCGATTCCGTTGGCGTGGTGTAATCTAAAGTTATGGTTCACCCACGCTGTTTTATAAGGCAGCAAATTAGGTCATCGAGTTTTTTGGATTCTCACATGTGAGACCAGCTCAACTACCCTTCTCCAAAGCTCTGTAGGTTCTTGACCATATCGCGAGACAGCGGCAGGTGACACGTATAGAAGCGCTCAATCTGATTGACGTTGGTGCCGGCATTCTTGGCCAGGTTGAAGATGTTGACCTGGCCATGACGGAGAATAATTCTCATGCAGATAGCGGTATGACGCAGGCTATAGACGCTTCGGTTGAAGTTCGTCATGGGGTCGTGCTTCAGGCCGTTGCGATCCAGCAGCAGATTGAATTGCCGTTTAAAGATTCGCGCTGCTGTTGCGCGGTTGGTGTAGAGGGGCGGGAAGATGTTGTCGTCTCCACCAGCGTCAGCATAACGCTTGCGCATGCGTTCGTAAGCATTGACCGCGCCTGACATGGTGCTGGCGAACATGAAACCTATCTTGCCGCTTCTGAAAGCGCATACAGTATGCTTCAAGTCTTCTTTTCAGAGTTTGATTCACAGGGCGTCGATACAATTCAACTGGACTTCAGCATGTCCGGTGGCACCCAACGAGCGGACCTTCGTTGAAATGTTCGGCAACAGCCGATCAGCACGATCGCAGCCCACCTCATTGATCGTTTTTGCCATGGTGGTAGCACGAGCGATTGAGGTTCGGCTGGCAGGGGTCAAGGCACGCCCGCCTCGGGCTCGCTTAGCGTCCCTGACTGATTTCATGCCGGACGCCAACATTGAAACGAGGGAATAGCTAATCAAGCAGTTTCAAATTATCGCGGTGCGTCTGTCCGCGAATCTCACGAGGGTGTTGTCGCCGTGCGGGATGCAGCAGGGGAGGGCGCGGCGTTTGCACTCCGAAAGGAAGATGCAGCGCAGCCTAGTCCGACGGTCTGACGTCGACGGCGACAGACACGGTGTGCTTGCCACCGCCGAGGAGCACACCACTGATCGGGCTGACGTCCCCGAAATCGCGGCCATAGGCAATCGTGATGTGCTCGGGTGAATTCACAAGGTTGTTTGTTGGATCAAAGTCGACCCAACCGGTTTCGGGCGCCCACACCGAGAGCCAAGCGTGAGAGGCGTCACTGCCTTCGAGCTTTACTTCGCCTTCGGGGGGATGGGTGAGGATGTAGCCGCTGACATATCTCGCTGGCAGGCCCATCGAGCGGAGGGCGGCAATCTGCAGGTGGGCAAAGTCCTGACAGACACCCGACCTCTGCTGGAGGACTTGCTCGACAGGTGTCGAAACGTCGGTTGTCGTGTTGTCGAATTGAAACTCTTCGAAGATGCGCTGCATCAGCTGGCGGGTGCCCTCCAACATCGGCATGCCGACTGGGAACGACGGGCGCGCGAATTCATAGAGCAGGGCGGAGGCGCTCGCATAACGCGACGGACACGTGAACTGTATGATTTCGGCTGGGAGGGCCTGCCGTCCGCTTGGAAAGCCCTGCCACGGCGTGGTCGCCTCGAAGGCTGGCGGGGCGACGTCCGTGACGTCAATTTCGCTGCTGGATTGGACGGAGAGTTCGGTGTGTTCCCGCTCCAACGATATCAGTGTCGTCGGATTGCCGAAAAAATCTGTGCGATCTCGGCGGGAGGCGAGCGCAGGCTCAATGTCCAACGTGTGTGAGACAATGCGCTGGTTGTCCACGACCCGCGGCGACAGGTGTAGGAGGTGGTTGGACTGGATAACCGGAGCACCATAGGAATAGGCGGTTCTGTGACTAATTCTATAGCGGGACATTGAACTAACGATTTGTGCTGAAGTGCAGCCGTTGTGGTTGTTCGTCGGCAAGACTGAAATACTGGCGAGAAACCAGCTCTGACAAGTGTGGCAGCTCGCGAATGAGTTCACGCAACAGCGCGCCCAAGGTTTCCCGTTCGCCGTTATCAGATACTTCCGACAGCTCGGCGACATCGGCAAGACGAACTTTTGTTAGGAGCTCTAACGCCAGCCGTTGATCGGGAGCGCGCATCGCGTCATCGGCTGACTTAGGCAGCTTGCCGATGTGCTCGGAAATTCTGGCGAGTTGGTACGCGAGGCTGCGCGGGTTGTTCTCGTCGATGACAAGGAGGTCCAGCACGAGATGCAGTTCCGGTGCGAAGCGATAGCGGGACCGGAAGGTAATGTAGCTGTCGGCGGTCTGCAGAGCGAAAAACATGTCGTCGCTGTCGAGATCCTCGCCCTCGCTGGTCTCGAACAAGGACAGCAGCAGGGTTGCGAGCTGATGGGCACGCTCGACACGGCGTCCCAAATCCATGAACAACCAGCCGTTGTTGCGGGTCATGTTCTCATGCGACATGCCCGCGAAGGCACCAAGCCTGTCGAGTAGGTCTTCGGCGGCCTCGATGATGTCGAGCGCGTTGGTGATGGCGGCGCTGGGCGGGGCGTCCTTGTCGACGGTCGGCGCCGGCAGCTGGAAAGCGACTTTTTCTGCCGATAGTCCGGTCAGAATGCGCCAGCTGTCTTCGGAGAGCCGGTCGCGGCACTGTATGGCGATATTGCGGATGTTTTCGAACGTCTTCGGGAGGCCTTGCATCCTCTCGGAGCTGGTGCACAGCTCGTTGAGTGAGGCCCAAAGCAGATCGGCTTCTGCATCAACGTCTGCCAAGTCGTGACCTGAAGTCTCGTCCTTTTCCAGAATTGCGCGCAAAGCCTTGATCGGCCGTTGGCTCGTCGAGAGTGCGAGAAGGTCAGCGGCGCTTCGTTCCAGGGCCTGCCGAATAATGCGCAGTGTTCCGTCAGCGCGTTCGCAATAGCGGCCAAGCCAAAAAAGGTTATCGGCGGTGCGGCTTTCGAGACCTGCCGAACGGCGCTGTATGGTTGCGTGTTCTGCGGTGATGCGCCTCAGACTGATGTTGGGCATCTCACTGTCGTCGCTGACAACCCAAACGTCGCGTGAGCGAGCGTCGGTGGAACTGAGTGCGACTGTCGTCCCATCATCGACAGATAGTGCCAGTCCGCCAGGCATGACTTGAAATTGCCCATCGATTGAGCTGACATAGACTCTCAACGCATAGGGTTCGGCAATTAGACCGTTAGGTGTCCAGGCGGGTGCGGTTGCAAACCCAACAGGCCGTTCGGCAACCAACTGTGGACCTTTGAAGCGAATGTCGGCTTCGAGTTCGGCGCGCATCTCAACAGACAGTGCCGCAGCGCTACGACCTTGGGCGGCTTCGCCCGGACTGCCGGTGCCTTCCTGGGCATTGTGAATGATATGGTCGTCGAGCTCGGCTAGGACCTGCTCGCGCGCCAAAGGGTCACCAAGCCAGAGGCGTGGTGTATCAGGGATGATGAGGCTTTCTTGTAGAAATCTTTGTGACAGGATTTCAAGAAATCCCGACAAGCCGCGGTTCTCGACGACAGCAGTGCCGAGTGCATTGACCATAATGTTTGGGTTCTGCCGGCAGGCTTCGACGAGGCCGACTGGTCCATCGAAGGCATCCGGTGCCAGCTCAAGCGGATCAGCCCGGTGGCCTTCGATGGCGCGAACGAGAAGGTCAATCTTCTTCAGACCATCAATCGTTTTTAGGTAGACGCGGTTGTCGACCACCCTCAGGTCAGATCCTTGCACCCGCTTTTGGCGCATATAGCGAGCCATGAACGAATGGCCGACAAAGGCCGAATCGCCAGGACTTGGTGCGAGCACGGCGATCAATGGGTCATCGCCACCGGCGCGGTTTAAAAGGTCATTGATGAGGCTTTGATAGAAGGGTCCAACGCGTAACGCACCCGAACGCCGGAAAAGGCGGCCTGCGACCTCTGATAGGACCATGCGGTTGGCGAGCGCGAAGCCGTGCCCGGCGGGTGTTTCGGTATGGGTATCGATAATGCGCCAGTTGCCCTGCCGATCGCGGGCGAAGTCAAGCGCCATGAATGTGAGGTGTCCCTTTTCAGGGGTGAGACCGTGTAAAGGGCGAAGGAAGCTCTCGTCGCTGTGGATCAGCGCCGGAGGCACAAGCCCCCGTGAAAATACCTCCATTGGGCCGTAGAGATCAGCCAAAATGGCGTTGTACAACTGCGCCCGTTGGATTGCTGCCCGCTCGATGAGTGCCCAGGTCGGCGCGTTAAAAATGAGTGGAAACAAATCCAAGCGCCAGTTTTGGCGCCCGCGCTGGGGATCGAAAAAATTCTCGAAAACAAGCCGTTCGATTTTTTGCGCGCAACCGATTTGAACGGTTGGGCTGGTATGTTCGAACCACGATGCAACGGCTTTCCAAGCAGGCGCGATTCCACCATTCCTGCCCATCATCTCGTCGTAAATGCCGGGCAGGGATTGGTAAAGCGGGTCAGAGATCTGCCCGTCAGGAAGTGCAGTCGCAGTGCTTGAGGTATTCATCGCGAGATCGGCACCCGCTCCTTAGCTGTTGTCGGGACGGCCACAGTGACTTAGACAACCATGATGCCATCCCAAGTCCAGCCTATCGCAATTCCTTAACATTCAATCAGCGAAGCGGCACCCCTAGTCCAAAAGTCTTGATAGGTGATGCGTAGGGCGACGTCTCCGACAAGCTTACAGGCGAATCGTTTTAACTGAACAGTCTTAAGTCCAGCGTCACGGGATAATCCGGGTTGGCCCGCGCCGGCGGCACGAGCAACGGGCCCGGCGTATGGCCCTCGGGCTCGAATCGGGCGTGCCGACGGCCCTCTGCCTCGAAGGCGTTGACCGGCACGGTGTCGAAGTATTTGCCGCCAGGATGTGCGACATGATAACGGCAGCCGCCGAGCGCCCGACCTGTCCATGTGTCGACGAGATCGAATACCAAAGGCGTGTGGATACTTATTGTCGGGTGCAAGCACATCGACGGTTGCCAGGCACGATAACGTACACCGGCGACACCTTCACCTTGGACGCCCGTCATCGCAAGTGGAACCCGTTGACCGCCGCAGATTACGACGTGGCGGTCCGTTATCAGGCCCGTTGTCTTGATTTGCAGGCGTTCCAACGAGGAATCGACGTAACGCGCGGTGCCGCCGGGGACGTTTTGCTCGCCCATGACATGCCAGGGTTCAAGGGCCTGACGCAGTTCCATTGTGATGCCTTCGTAGGTGACATTGCCAAACAGCGGAAAGCGGAATTCGTAGTGCGGTGCGAACCACTCGGGGTCGAATTCGAAACCGTGATCGGCCAGGTCCGAGAGGACGGATTTGAAGTCTTGCCAAACGAAATGCGGCAGCATGAAGCGGTCATGCAGGTCGGTGCCCCAACGCGTTAGGCGGCCGCTGTAGGGCTTGTCCCAGAAGCGGGCGATCAAGGCCCGCAACAGCAGTTGTTGGGCAAGGCTCATGCGGGCATGCGGGGGCATCTCGAAGGAGCGGAACTCCACGAGACCCAAGCGGCCCGTTGGGCCGTCGGGAGAATACAGCTTGTCGATGCAGATTTCCGCTCGATGCGTGTTGCCCGTCACGTCAATCAGCAAGTTGCGGAACAGGCGGTCAACAAGCCATAGCGGTATGGCGTCATCGTCAGGGCCGGGAACCTGTTTGAGCGCGATCTCCAGTTCGTAGAGGCCCTCATGGCGGGCTTCATCGACGCGTGGTGCCTGGCTCGTCGGTCCGATGAAAAGTCCAGAGAACAGGTAGGAGAGCGAAGGATGATGCTGCCAGTACGTGATGAGACTGGCCAATAGGTCGGGCCGGCGCAGAAATGGGCTGTCTTCCGGGGTCGCTCCGCCGACAACGATGTGGTTGCCTCCGCCGGTGCCGGAGTGGCGTCCGTCGACCATGAATTTTTCCGTGCCCAGGCGGCACTGGAATGCGGTGTCGTAGAGCTCAGTCGTCGTCTCGACGGCCTCGCGCCAACCCGTCGAAGGGTGAATATTGACTTCAATGACACCAGGGTCCGGAGTGACCTTGATGACATTCAATCGTGGATCAAACGGTGGTTCATATCCCTCGATATGCACTGGTTGCTGCAGCGCTTCGGCGGTTTCTTCAATGGCCGCGACGAGGGCGGCGTAATCCTCGGCGTTTTCAATCGGAGGCATGAATATACACAAATGTCCATCGCGCGGCTCGAGAGCCATTGCGGTGCGCACGGAGCCTGAAATCTCGTTGATGCTCGCTGGTGGAACGGGCGGTGCTTCCAGCGTCACGACGCGCCGTTGCTGCAGGAGCACGCGGCGATCGGGAAGGGGCTCCCGGTGTGCGAATGTGTCTTGCGGCAGCGCTTGCGGTTGGTTGACCGGCGACAGATATGGCAACCCAGCAAGCGGCAGGCGAAGACCAACCGGTGAATCTCCGGGCATTAAGAACAACCGGCCACGGCGGAACTGCCATCGCTCTGTCGCCCAGCGTCGGCCCCGATCCTCGGTTTGCCAGGCCTGGATCGGCAGTACGTATCCGATCGCATTTTCCAGTCCGCGCTCGAATGCCTTGATAACCCGCGCGCGTTCGGCCTCGTCATCCAGCTTGTTGTTTTCGGGGGTGAGATTAATTGGTAGCTTTTGTTCAACGAGTGCGAAGTGGGCGGCATCCTCATAGGCGGCGATGCCGCTGTCGCTGGGCAGGCCGAGCTGTTGGCAAAGCTTGGTGACGAACGTTGTCGTTGTGCTGATGTCGACTGGTTTGTTGGGGAGTTCGCGATCAATCAAATATGGGCGTTCCCATAGCGGTTGCCCATCGCGGCGCCAGTAACACGCGAATGCCCAGCGCGGCAGTTGTTCGCCAGGATACCACTTGCCCTGACCAAAGTGCATCAAGCCGCCTGGGGCGAAATTGCCAGCGAGGCGGCGCGTTAAGTCTTCAGCAAGGCGCCGCTTGGTTGGGCCAACGGCCTCGTTGGTCCACTCTCCAGCTTCCATGTCGGTTGTCGAAACGAATGTCGGCTCGCCGCCCATTGTTAGGCGGACATCGCTGTTGGTGAGCCGTTCGTCAACTACGTCGCCAAGGCGAAGGATACCTTGCCACTGCGATTCAGAGTAGGGTTTGGTGACACGTGGCGTTTCGGCAATTCGCTTCAGCGTCATTTCAAAGTCGAAGGAGACTTCCGCCTCGGTGTGTGCGCCGGTGATTGGGGCAGCCGAAGACGGGCTCGGCGTGGCCGCCAACGGAATGTGCCCTTCACTTGCCAGCAGTCCGGAGGTCGGATCAAGACCGACCCATCCGGCCCCGGGCAAATAGACCTCGGCCCAGGCATGCAGGTCAGTGAAGTCCTGCTCGGCACCGACGGGGCCCTCGAGCGGTCTGACGTCGGGCTTAAGCTGAATGAGGTAACCGGAAACAAACCGGGCCGCGAGTCCGAGGTGGCGCAGGATGTGAACCAAGAGCCAACTGGTGTCGCGGCATGAGCCGGACCTGTTGCGCAGGGTTTCTTCGGGATCCTGAACGCCAGGTTCCATCCGGATCAGATAATTGATGTGCTGCTCAACGCGCCGGTTCAATTCGACAATGACGTCCAACGTGGCTGCGTTTCTTGCAAATGCAAGCGTGTCCAAGTATGCGCGCAGTAAGGGTCCAGCCGGCGCGATGCTGAGATAGGGACGCAGGTCTTCGCGCAGTGCGTCATTGTAAGCGAACGGCCAATCGCGGGCGCGTTCTTCCACGAAGAAGTCGAAGGGATTGAGCGCGGCCATCTCGGCGACTAAGTCGACCGTGACGGAGAGCACTTTCGTTTTCTCATTGGCGACCATTCGAGCGAGGAAATTCCCAAATGGATCCTGTTGCCAATTGAGAAAGTGGTCGTTCGGTTTAAGGCTTAAAGAGTAACTGAGGATGCTCGCGCGGCAGTGCGGTGCGGGACGCAGCCTTATTACCTGCGGGCTGAGAGTGACGTGCCGGTCATAGTGGTAGGTCGTGCGGTGGGTCAGCGCGACTTTGATCGACACTTTCAGAGCTCCTCGGTTGCATGGTGGCGGGCTGACGCTAGCTGAGAACGGGGGTGTCAGCTCGTTGATTGAGTCTGTGACTGGGTCTGCGATGTGGAGCCCTGCGAGGGCTTGTCGTTATCTTTTGAGCCGTCCTCGTTGAGATGCGGCTCTATCCATTCGGGTTCTTCGAGATCCGGAGAACTGTCGACGGCGAGGACGCTCGGATCGAGGTCGATCTCGAAGTAACAGTCTCCGAGGTCGTTCGTCAGTTCGATGAGATGGCTTTGGATTGCATCGTTGAAAGTGTGCAGGTGGGGGATGAGCCCGGGATCGCCTTGCGCCAGATGGATCATGTCCCTAAGAGCGGAGAGGCGTTTTATAAGCCGGGTCGGGGTCGGCACATCGCAAACCGTCCGGAGTTCCAAGACGGACTGTTCGGTCTCGTTGAGACAGTGGGAGATCGAGCGGGCGAAGCATTGCTCGAAAATGAGGAAGCGGGCCACATTCTCGGGCTGCAATGGGCCTGAAACGAGGCGACGATAAGCGTGGTGCCCTCCGCACGCTCTCAACAGCATTGACCAGTGCGTGAAATCCCCCAGTGCTGCACCGCCTTCTGCTGTGCCTGTCTGTAGTTGCGCGAACCTGACATCAAGCAATCGGCTCATTTGATCGGCCCGCTCGAGCTGCTTGCCCAGCGTGAAAAAGCGCCAGCCAGCATCGCGGTAGAGCGTCGAAGTGGAGATGCCATAGAGCGCATAACAATCGATCTGGATGGCTTCGCAGGTGCTGGCCAGCCGGCTCTCGCGCAGGGCTGACTCGGGCAGTTCCTTAACCCGACGGTAGGCGCGGTTGGTCTGCATCCAGAAATCGGTCGAGATCATTGCCCGCAGCGATCGCACATTCAAACGTGCGGCTGCCAGGCAGCGCAGGATCGACCCTGGATGTTCGGCGTCGTTTACGAAGTAATGGATGACGCTGTTGCTGTCGGCTTCGGCGTAACGCTCGTGGAAATCTTGGCTTTCGTCATAAAGCGCCAGCAACCAATCCCAATTGGTGCCCTCGGCGCGGCCGCGGTCGAAAGCGGTTTGCACAAGTAGGATGCGGGCAAGACCCGCGGTGCGCTCGATGTAGCGACCGAGCCAAAAGAGCGCTTCAGCCTGACGAGCGAGTAGGTTCATGCTGAGGAGGTTCCAGCTTGACGTTGTTGATTGTTTTGGCCGGTGACCCGTGAGGCTTGCGGACTTTCACCCAGCAAGACCCAGGTGTCCTTGGTGCCGCCGCCTTGAGATGAATTCACGACAATGGACCCTTGGCGCAGGGCGACGCGAGTGAGGCCGCCTGGAAGTACCCAGGTGTCCTCGCCCGTGATTGCGAACGGACGCAAGTCAACGTGGCGTGGGGAGACTCCCTCGTCGGTAAGCGTCGGACATACGGACAGCTGAACCATGGGCTGGGCGATAAAGTTCTCCGGTCTTGCAATGATGGCTTTACGGCAGAGTTCGATTTCCTCTTTGCTCGCTTTCGGCCCGATAACGATGCCATAGCCGCCCGACTCGCCGACGGGCTTGATGACGAGTTCGTCGAGATGGTCGAGCGTGTAGGACAAACCTTTCGCGTCACGGCAAATGTGCGTCTCGACATTGGCGATGGCTGGTTCCTCATCGAGGTAGTATTTAATGATTTTCGGCATGTAGGCGTAGACGGCTTTGTCATCAGCGACGCCGGTGCCTGGGGCGTTGGCGATTGTAACGTTGCCCGCGCGCAGACATTCCATGATGCCGGGGACACCGAGAAGGCTATCGGGATTGAACGCCAACGGATCGAGGAAGTCATCATCGATACGCCGGTAGACGACGTCGACAGCCTGCAATCCGGTGATCGTTTTTGCGAACACATGCTTGTCGACGACGACGAGATCGCGTCCTTCGACCAGCGGTACTCCCATCTCGCGGGCTAGAAATATGTGTTCGTAGTAAGCAGAGTTGAAAATACCCGGCGACAGAAGAACGAGTTGTGGGTTGTCGCAACCTGGTGGTGCCGTTTCAATCAGTTTTTCTCTGAGCTTTTGGCCGTAATCGGATACATCGTGCACATTGAAGCCGTCCAACAGGTCGGGAAAAGCCCTTTGCATCAGGTGCCGGTTCTCGACGACGTAAGAAACTCCTGAGGGTGTGCGCGCGTTGTCTTCAAGTACATAAAACTGGCCATCGCCGCCGCGCACAAGATCAATTCCAGCGATTTGTACGTAGGTTCCGAGCGCTGGAGTAAATCCCTGCATTTCGGGGCAGTAGTTCGTGTTTCCGAGCACTAGATCGCGCGGCACAACGCCGTCCTTGAGAATGTGCTGTTCGCCATAGATGTCCGCCAGGAACAGGTTCAGCGCGGTGACGCGTTGTTTCACGCCCAGTTCGATCACATCCCATTCGGACCCGTTCAGAACACGTGGAATGGCATCGAAGGGTAACGTGCGGTCAATGGCGTCGCGGTCGGAATAGACTGTAAAGGTGACGCCACGCTCATAGAGATCGTGTAGAGCGTCTGCGGCCCGGACCGATAAATCGGCCAAGGGAAGCTGCTCAAGACGCTGCCAGAATTCCAGTAGGCGTGGCCGGTCTTCTACGCCATCCCCCATCAGTTCGCAGTAGAATTCGCCAGGTTGGTAATCGCTCAGCAATGCGGGTTCCGACGTATCTCGAAAGGCGCTGAGCTGGGCCATGAAAACGGAGTTCCCTAGAGTTTGAAAATGAAGTCGCCATTGTGTCATCAAAAATAATGGCTGTCCAAACCTTATGCAGTGCAAAACCTGCATGTAATTTGGGCACTGAGGACGTTCAGGAGGCATTCTAACTTGTCGCCCGGTTGAGCTGCGTGGTTTGTAGATTCGCGTATTGGCAAGAGGACCGGCCGCGCGCTCAAGGGTGTTTGCTCGCAAGTGTTTTGTCAGGCTGCCTTGCCTTGACGTCGATCGTCGTAATCGAAACTCATGCAGCCGGCGCTGAGGTTTGAGCCCGCGATTGTTGAGGCGCGATGACCCGTCATGGCGCGGGGAAACGACAGTCGCTGTCTTTATTGTCTAGGTTGGATTGATATATGCTGGCCAACTCGCATTGGACTATCGACGGATGTTCAACGAGTTGCCATTTGAGGCCGTTGACCGTACAGGGTCAGCCGGTTCGAGTATTCGAATCCCGTATCTATTATTGTTTTGTTTTTTCTCGATCTTTCGCGTTCTCTAAACGCATTTATGCCGTTCGTTTGGCCGATCCAGGAGAAGTGCTGTGAATAGAGGCGTTGGTTGCGTTCCGACGACTGGACTGATGATTTTTGTGTTCTTGTTCACTGCAATCGCGCCGGTGAATGCTGGTCGCGAGGTGCGCCTGATCCTGCAGATAACGGTCGATGGATTGCGCGGAGATCTGCTTAGCCGTTATGGCGACCGGTTTGGGATGGATGGTTTTCGATACCTCCTCGAAGACGGTACGGTTTTCACCAACGCGCACTACCAACATGCCAACACTGAAACAATTGTCGGTCACACGACGCTTGCGACGGGGACTTCCCCTTCGCTGCATGGGATGATTGGCAATGTCTGGCTCGATCGCGAAAGCGGCGAACTGGGCTATAATATCGAGGACCCCGCACATCCGCTTTTGCCAACCCGCGATTATACGAAAGCTTCAACGCAACTCGATCCTGCCCAAAAGGCTTCCCGTACAGATGGCCGTTCGCCTAGTGCGATACTTGCATCGACTTTTTCGGACGAGCTCTTTGTTCATACCGGAGGCCGGGCGAAAATCTTTGCGGTTTCGGGAAAAGACCGCGGGGCAGTACCGCTGGCGGGGCATTTTGGTAAGGCCTTTTGGTACTCCACCGACAGCGGCGACTTTGTCAGCAGCCGCTACTACTACGATGCCTATCCGGAGTGGGCTGTGAACTGGAACGCTAAGGAGCTTGCAGCTTCGCATGAAGGTCAGTCGTGGAACTTGCTCAATGACTCTTCGACCTATCTGTTCGGTGCAGCAGACGATCGTCCTTATGAACAGGACTTGCAAGGCTACGGACGGACCTTTCCCCACTCGTTCGGCCCTGCGGACAGCAAGCTATTTACGACGTATCTGTTTGTCAGCCCGGTCGGGGATCGGCTGACGAATGATTTTGCGAAGACCGTGATCGCGGAAGAGAGGCTGGGGCAGGATGACGTGCCGGACTATCTGGCAGTTAGCTTCTCATCGGTCGATGCAATCAATCATTTCTTCGGGCCCTCGAGTTTGGAAAACGAAGACGTCGTCTTGCAGCTCGATCGCGTGCTTGCGGACCTGCTGGCATTCGTCGACAAAGAGGTTGGGCTCGGGCGTACCTTGATCGTTCTGTCCGCCGACCATGGCATGGCGGAAATGCCTGAGTTCATGGCTGAGAATGGTTTTCCGGTCGGTCGCATCTACAGTGATGATATCGTGAAGCTGGCAAACGATGCGGCTGTCGATCGATTTGGCATCAAAGACGTTGTGGATCGGTTCTACCGTCCCTACCTCTATCTAAATGCCAAATTGATCAAGGCGGCCGGTCTTGACCGCTTGGAGGTTGAACAGGGCATCGCCGACGCCCTGATGCAGCGGGAGGGAATCGCGGTGGCGGTACCGGTCCGAAGCCGAGGGTCGATGGTGAATTCGACGGTCTTAGGACAGATTCAGAATAACTCCCATCCCCTAAGGTCGGGCGATATCTATGTCGCGCAAGCTCCCTATTGGTTTATGTTCGAGAAAGGATCGATCGTGGCCATGCATGGCTCGCCGTGGCGGTACGATACCTTCGTGCCGATCATCTTCGCGGGTCCTGGAATTGAGGTTCAGACAGTTTCCAGACTTGTGCATCCGGCCGACGTGGCTCCTACGCTTGCCAGTTTCCTGGGTACCAAGATCCCGTCTTCCGCTACCGGAACTCCTTTGCAGGAAGTCTTGTCGCGGCGCTAGATGTGGTATCAATCGACTCGATTGAAGCGAATGCCCCGAGCAGCAAATCAAGCTACGCTCACATACAATCGCAGTAAAACCGGTCTGCGTGATCATGAAAGTCACGGATGAAGCGCGTTTCGCATTCTGAAGCTTGGATTGGGATTGCCGATTGCCGCCATTGTGCGATCCGCAAATCGGTGCTGTTTGCCGGGCTTGAAGAAGCAGACTTCGATCTGATCCACCGTCCGATTGATCAGTTGGTGTATCCGCCCGGCGTTGACATCTACAACCAGGACGAGCCGGCAACGTCGATTCTGACCATTCGAACTGGACTTGTGAAGCTGACGCAGTTTCTTCCTGATGGCAATCAACGCATCGTGCGACTGCTTTGCACGACCGATGTCGTCGGGCTGGAGGCGATGGTCGCGCCACGCTATGAGCATACCGCGACGGCGCTGCATGCAACGCAGGTGTGCCGCATTCCAGTGGAAACCGTGAGAGAGCTTTCAAGGAACCAGCCATGTTTGTGTGAGGGGCTGATGGATCGCTGGCACCGTGCGTTGAACGATGCCGACCGTTGCATTACCGAATTTTGCACAGGACCGGCACGGTCGCGCGTGGCCCGGTTGTTGATTTGGCTCTCGGAACGTAACGATGGCGAGCGCTGCGAACTGTTCGGCCGCGAGGATCTTGGGGCGCTGCTTGGTCTCACGACGGAAACCGTCAGCCGGATCATGGCCGAGTTGAAACGGCAGCGGTTTATCGAGGAACCTAAGCCCAATCACCTGTGGTGTGACATTGCCAATCTTAGGCGGCTCGCTTTGTAACTTTCCGATCTGATGCCTTATCCGTATTGAGATGGATGTCTCGGAACGCGTGTTGGGGTAGTGCTTTGAGGGCTGATGCGTGACGACGTGCTGGTCGCGAATACATGGGACGGTTCTTGTTGGAGGGAATGATGCCGAAAGACATTAGCGCCACACAGTAAGAGTTGCGTGGCGGGGGCCGGAGCCGCACGCACTCGATGTCGTGCCGCCAGCGCGGATCGCGTTGCTGGTTGAAGAGGTGGGGATCAAAAAGGCCGACACGGAGCTGGTGCCAATGCTGACGCTCGGTGTGCTGGCGGGGGCTTTAGTCGCGTTTGGCGGCATGTTCTACACGTCGACCATCACGGGCAGCGAACTTGGTTTTGGACCAACGCGTTTGCTCGGCGGACTGGCTTTTTCTCTCGGTCTCATCTTGGTCGTGGTCGGTGGGGCGGAGCTGTTTGCCGGTAATAATCCCATCGTTATGGCTTGGGCTGCCGGCCGGATCTCGACCTCCGCGGTTCTCCGTAACTGGGCGATCGTTTATGTCGGGAATCTGATTGGGGCCGTGGGGGCGGCGGTGATGGTCCAGCTTTCCGGTGTGCTGTCGCTTGGAGATGGCTCTGTGGCGGAGACTGCAAAAAGTATAGCCGCCGCTAAGGTGGCCCTCGGTCCGATTGAAGCGTTTATGCGCGGAGTGTTGTGCAACACTCTGGTTTGTCTGGCGGTGTGGATGTGTTTCGCGGCGCACACGGTTGCGGGGAAGGTGCAAGCCATCGTGTTGCCGATTACGGCCTTCGTGGCGTTGGGCTTCGAGCACTCGGTGGCGAATATGTACTTGATACCCATCGGAGCCATGCAGTCGGGAAGCACTGTCGGGCTGCCTGGACTTGTGAGCAATCTCATTCCAGTGACGCTTGGCAACATGGTTGGAGGCAGTGCGTTGGTGGCCCTTGTTTACTGGCTCGTTTACCTCAAGCGGGATGCTCAGTTGCGAACCAAGTGAACCCACCGCTTCCTGCGCGCGTAGGTTTGTTGACGGCAGATTGTACCGTCGCTGGAGATCACGCACGTGGGGCCTTGGACAACACTATGCCGGTTTGCCTGTGCCAGCCTGGCGATCATTTGGATTTGTCACGCAGCTCAAGCCCAGGCGCAGGAGGTCGTGGAGGACGACACGACCTGCACCGACGATGCGATGTTGGTATTCGACGCCTCCGGTTCGATGGCCAGCGCTGGATATAACGAACTTGAAAATCCGCGTATCAT
>DAOUZE010000163.1 GCA_030665765.1 Filomicrobium sp. | reverse complement strand
CGGACTGCTGGTATCAACAGCAAGGAGCGGGTTGCCATGTTGAGCCCCCGGTGCGGTCGGACATACGAGGATTAACAACGCCGCAATCATTCCGCATGTTAGCGTGCGTCCGAACGCCATCTCTATCATTCATGTCCCCCCTTAAGGTGGGCGCGTTGAAATCAAGCAATTCCGGCTTTGTTGTGGCTGGTCTCGTTCAGTAGGGCGACCGCGAGGGCACTTCATGCTCAACTGGTTCGGCGCCCATACTCGATGCAGCGGGATTGGCAAATCGCAAGCAACTGTCGGTCTTCGGCAGACTTGGGGTAGCGTCCCGACTCCCCGGTAGCGTAGGGCGATATGAAGCGGCACGGCCAAGACCTGCAGTATTGCGCACCCCCGACACACTGTACAAAAGTACCTGAATGAAATTCTGGTCGCATGACTGGAGTATACTCCAGCGGCGCGCGCCCGAAACAGGCAATAAGAAACCGCGCGCCGTGTTCATTGGAACAGTCGGGAGACGCCGGGTGCAAAAGAACAAAATCATTTCAGCCAGCGACGCCATTGCCCTAATCGGCGACACGGATGTCATCGCCACGAGCGGTTTCGTTCAGAGCTGCATTCCAGAAGCGCTCCACGCCGCCTTGGAGCAACGTTACGTACAGAGCGCAAAGCCGCGTGATCTGACGCTGATCATGTGTGCGGGTGCGGGCGACAGCAAGGGGCTCGGAACCGGGCGTTTCCACCATCCCGGATTGCTCAAGCGGGTGATCGCCGGCAATCTCGGCCGCATGCCGAAGGTCGCCGAAGCCGCGCGGAATAACCTCCTTCAGGGCTATAACCTGCCACAAGGCATCATCGCGAAACTCTACCGCTCCTGTGCGGCGGGGCACCCGGGTCTATTCTCAAAGGTCGGCCTACACACCTACGTCGATCCACGCCTTGACGGTGGCAAGGTCAACGAGGTGACGACCGAGGATATCGTCAAGCTGGTTGAGGTGGATGGGGAAGAATGGCTGTTCTACAAGGCGATTCCGATCGATGTCGCCCTCATCCGAGCGACCAGCGCGGACCCAAGCGGCAATCTCAGCATGGAGAAGGAGGCACTTACGCTCGATGTTCTCGCGCAGGCCATGGCTGCCCATAACAACGGGGGCGTCGTGATCGCCCAGGTCGAGCGGATCGTCGAGCAGGGGTACTTGAAGCCAAAGGACGTCAAAGTTCCAGGCATCCTCGTCGACTGCGTGGTGGTGGCCGACCCGCCTGAGATGCACAGGATGAACTACGGCGTTCTTCACGATCCAGCTCTTGCCGGCGAGATCCGCGTGCCCGTCGAGGCCATGGCCAAGATGCCTCTGAATGAGCGCAAGATCATCGCCCGACGCGCAGCCTTCGAGCTGCCGCCCAATGGCGTGATCAATTTGGGCGTGGGGGCCCCGGACGGAGTCGCAGCCGTCGCTAACGAAGAAAAAGTGACACCGCACATTGTGATGACAACGGAGGCCGGTGCGGTCGGCGGAGTCCTGGCCAGCGGTTCGAGTTTTGGCGCTTCGGTCAACGCCCACGCGATCATCGATCAAAACCAGATGTTCGACTTTTACCACGGCGGTGGGCTCGACCTCACCTGCCTCGGCATGGCCGAATGTGACAGGGCCGGCAACGTCAACACCAGCCGCTTCGGTGGACGGCTCAACGGATGCGGCGGCTTCATCGACATCTCACAGAACTCCCGGGCCGTTGTCTTCGCGGGCACATTTACCGCAGGCGGGCTCAAGGTCGAAGTCGACGACGGTGAACTCAGAATCCTCAAAGAGGGGCGGTCGAGAAAATTCGTGAAGCGGGTTGAGCAGATCACGTTTTCGGGGACCTATGCGGCGATGCGCTCACAGCCTGTAATTTACGTCACCGAACGCTGCGTGTTTCAACTGTCGCTTGAAGGGCTGGAACTGGTCGAAGTAGCGCCTGGCATCGAGATCGAACGGGACATCCTTGCCCACATGGATTTCATGCCGGTGATCAAGTCACCGATCGAAATGAACGGGCGGATTTTCCGCGACGCACCAATGGAACTTCTCGCGGAGCTAACCAACCGCAACCTCGATGAGCGCGTCAGCTACGATGCGGAGCGCAACATTCTATTCCTCAACCTCGAAGGTTGGAGCATGCGCAAGAAGAGCGATCTGGAAGACCTCCGAAAAGTGCTCGTCGAAGCCTGCGAAAAAGCCGGCAAGCTCGTCAACGCGGTGGTCAATCAGGACGGTTGCCGCATCGCCGATGATCTCCACGACGACTTCGTGGACATGGTTAACTTCATGATGAGCCGGTATTACGCGACCACGTCACGCTATACGACCAGCGCCTTCATGCGCCTCAAGTTGCAGGACGGGATCTCGCAGCGGGGTCAGCAGCCGCACATTATTGAAAGCGCTGTTGAGGCCCGCGCCGCACACGACCCCGAAGGCGCGTGGGACACGCTTGTCAACTGGAAGACAAAGGGATAACGCCCGGCTAAACCAGAGAAACACAGCCTTTTGCGAGCGCGGCAAGACCAGCTTGCACCCCAGAAGGTTCTTGAGCCGCGCGGAAGAAACAGCCCGGGACAACTGCAGAGCTACACCGCGGTAGTTGTCTGAAAGATGATGGATCCGTTCATGAACTAGGGGTGGACACGCCGTAGGCCACATCCTGGCGATTGAGGCAACTTCATAGATTGCCTAAGGCATCGTGCTGGATATCATGCTGAACCCAGGAATAACCAAAGTATCGATTTTGGACATTGACGACTTGTCCAGAATGCGAACGAATGGTCTTATAAGAATTCTTTCAGCACGCTAGGCTCCAAAACAAGAGAAGGTTGAATGCGATCCTCGTCAGTAGCGTTCGAAGCGGAGGAGAAATCCAACCCGATAGTTACCATCGCCTGCGTGGCCGTCGGATACGCGCTCACCGGTCTTGTTGGAGTTCTGTTTGCGTCATCATTCGTGGCCCACCTCAAGTCCCCCTTGATAGGCGTAAAATCGATATTCGTCGACAACAGCGAGATAATTTGGATCCTGCCGATGTCTCTCTGATCGATTGGCACCCCCTAAGAATTTCTTCCGAGGATTAGGCTTACTGAACAGCCGTGCTTCGTTATGAGAAGCTCTTACGCTAACACTGGCCCTTCAGCAATCGTAGAGGAGGCGCCCTGTGAGATCGACCCACCATGTTGTCCTCCAGAACCAAAACGGCTTCGTTTGGCGCCCCGCCCCGCGGTGGTGGAACCATATTTTTTCAGTGACGGTGTTTGGAGTTGCGATCGCCACTTTCGTTGGGGTAGCGCAGTTGCCTACCACTAAGCCCCCGCTGGGACGTGTGGTTAGTTCAGATCCAGTCTTGGAGCATTTGTCCACTGACGTTGTTGATAGCCTACCCACGCCAGTTCGACATCCACGACGCGTGAATGCGGCGCGTCCTTATAGATCGCCGTCACAGGCGCACCCAAATAGTTCTACAGGTATTTTTGATAGGACATCGGCGTCGACGGAAGTCCAGCAACCGGTCCCCTGGGTAGTTAGAATGCACTGATCCGGTGGCCCGGCGACAGGCATTTACGAGTCGGCATCGACTTTCCAGCCGCCCGAGAACAATTGGTCTGCCCGCATTCACGGTGCCAGTTCCGCAGTTAGAGTCCGGCGGGCACCTGGGCTGGCCGAAGCGTTGTGAAGGCTTCGTTGTTCTGCAGTCCGTCTCTGAATTTCGAGTTAGAGCTCTAGCAATAGCCCTTCTCCCATGGACTGTCCGGCTAGATGCACAGCGTTTTGACACCGATCCGAGCTGTGCCCCATCAGCAACGAGGAGACGATTACCGAGCCGCGCCCCAAGGAAGGCATCATACAGAACCTCCACTATCGCTGATTATCGGGGTTTTGAGAGGCAAGGCAGAAGCGGAACACTCTGCCCTAGCTTTTCTTCTTCTCATCCCACGCAAACATCCAGCAACCGAGTCAGACCGTCATCCGCATGTTCCACTTTACTAAATAAGCTGACATTTGGCTTAGGTTAAGTGCGCGCCTGCTGATCGGCGCTTGGCGCATCAGTAACAAGCGATGATACATCCTACGGAAATTGAGACCTTCCACCTCGCCGGCACAACAAGCGCTTGTTCACCGTCAGCACTCACGGGACAGATTGAGGTGATTGCCCAAGAGAGACTTTCCGGTTGATCGTAGCTCGGAAGAGGGAGACGATGACTGACAGGAATGAGCGCTATCCGGGCAGCGTCTGGGCTGGCCGTAGCGGAGCGTAGGTCAGTTCAGATGCTGGCGACAAGATCGATCCCGGTGCTGGGGCTGAGAGCCG
The DNA here is from genome assembly GCA_030665765.1 of Filomicrobium sp. Lineage (GTDB taxonomy): Bacteria > Pseudomonadota > Alphaproteobacteria > Rhizobiales > Hyphomicrobiaceae > Filomicrobium. Next base: position 3,362 of record DAOUZE010000163.1, on the reverse strand, counting down.
AGCGAAGATTGCGACCGGACCGCATACGATCTATCAATCAGCGCAATCGCGTAATGCTACGGCCTGTCGCTGTTGAAGATGGATACGGTGACTTTCCATGTGCCGTCCGCTTGGCGTCTCAAAATATTGACGAACTTGCCCTGCTCGGCTTGGGTCGTACCTTTAATGGCGTACGTTCCTACCTGATATGCCAGGTCACCCTCGACACCATATTCTACCAGTTTATTGCAGTGTGTGCCGCCACTGGTTTTGTCCATCCGCGATTGGTAGATTTCTTCAAACGCCCTTTTGCCGCGAATTATGGGTTGGTCAGGTGCCAGCAAGATAACATCTTCAGTAAAGAATGCGGCACACCCCGCAGCATCACCTTGGTTAAAAGCCTTGTTATAAGCAGCATCAAAGTCTTCTAGTACCTCTTTCATATCCATGATTTTCTCCTTTCAGTCATAGTTTCTAACAAACCGGCGCAACCACTGGGACACTACTGTGGCGTTGTGAACAGAAGTCACGAAAGCGAATAGGGTACCGCTGTTACCGGTCTTCTGCTATCGCGCTCTTACAGCACCTCCGCAAAAGTCAGTCCCTGAGCTTCCGCAAAGTGGTGCCGGTTCAACCGATCGTCGCAACACACTCCGCAAATTTCTCTGCTCGTGAAGGTTCACTATGGCTGCGGGTGATGTCTTGTCCGCCGTCAGCGACCATGAGACAACTTGATGCGAATCTGAGAGGAGGATTTTGAGGTCACCGCAGCCATTATGAAGCGAAGATAAGATCAAAATCCGGGCCGCAATCCTCGGTCGAAGAGCATGTCCGCGAGATTCGCCGCACGACACGCAAGCAATACAGCCCAGAAGAGAAGATCCGCATTGTCCTTGAAGGCTTGCGCGGCGAGTTTTCGATCGCCGAGTTGTGCCGGCGCGAGGGGATTGTGCAGAGCCTTTATTACAAGTGGTCGAAGAAGTTTCTCGAAGCCGGTAAGAAGCGGCTGTCGGGCGACACCGCGCGCCAGGCGACGTCCGGATACTTGGCCTTGCGTGCCAAGTGACGTTGGATCATTCAAGTGATGCGCTATTGGTTTCTCGAATTGGAAGCGCCATGATGTGTTCGTGCGGCGCATGTTACCCGGCCCTGGGCCCTGGGGTGAAACAACGCTCCTGACGAGCTACTGAGGAGTGAATCGCAATGGCGAACGAGCTCGAAATTCGCAACATGAGACGCTCCGAAGTAGATGAACTCGTCGGCTGGGCTGCACGTGAGGGATGGAACCCGGGCCTTCACGACGCTGAGTTATTCTGGGATACGGACTCGGAGGCCTTTGTTGCAGCAGACTTTGAGGGCGATCTAATTGGCGGCGGTGCCATCACGTCCTACAATGCAGAATTCGGCTTCATGGGTTTCTTCATCGTGAGGACCGAATATCGAGGTCGAGGTCTCGGCAATGAGCTGTGGCACGCGCGCCGCGAGCGGCTCCTCGATCGCCTCCACTCGGGTGCGAGCATCGGTCTGGATGGCGTCTTCGCGATGCAGGATTTCTATGCCAAGGGTGGCTTCGTGTTCTCCCATCGTAACATACGCTATCGCACCGATGCCCCGACGCATCCAACAACCACCCTGCTCGACGGCGAAGACATCGTTCCACTGGCTGATATTCAATTCAAGCAAGTTCTTGATTACGACCGCACCTGCTTCCCCGCTCCGCGACCGACCTTCCTGAGAGGGTGGATATCCCAACCCTATGCTCTCGCTCTCGGTTGCCGGCGCGATGGGAAGCTTAGCGGATATGGAGTGGTGCGGCGCTGTAGAGAGGGATGCAAGATCGGTCCCTTGTTCGCTGATGACGCCCTGGCGGCCAAAGCCCTGTACCAGCACCTGGCAGAATTCGCCGCGGACGGTCCTCTGTTTCTTGATGCCCCGGAGAACAACCCCGCCGCAATCGAGCTCGTGCATCAGTATGGGATGATCGAGGTCTTCGGCTGCGCGCGGATGTACTTGGGTCTTGCTCCCGTTCTTGCGCATGAGCGTGTCTTTGGCATCACAACCTTTGAGTTAGGCTGATGTCCGAGCGTGATCTCGTTGGTTATGGTGGTCGTCCGCCCCATCCGCGATGGCCGGGACAGGCACGGGTCGCGGTTCAGTTCGTGCTCAACATCGAGGAAGGCGCGGAGTCGTGCGTCCTCAATGGTGATGCCCGGTCGGAAGCCTATCTGCATGAGCTGCTTGGCCGCCCACCTCGCATGGGAGAGCGGGACCTGAGCGTCGAGGGAATGTATGAATACGGCTCGCGGGCGGGCGTGTGGCGTCTCCTGGAACTGTTCAGCGTCCGTGACCTGCCGCTAACTGCCTTCGCCGTCGGTCGAGCACTGGAGCTCAACCCAGAAATCGGCCATGCACTCCAATCTGCCGGGCACGAAGTTGCTGGGCATGGTTACCGTTGGCTAGACTATCGTGACATCTCGGAGGACGAAGAGCGACGCCATATCCGCCTTACCGTCGAGGTCATCGAGCGGTTCTGCGGCAAACGCCCTGTAGGCTGGTACACGGGGCGGGTCAGCGAGAATACCCGTCGTCTCTTGCGGGAGGACGGCGGGTTTCTTTACAGCTCAGACTGCTATAACGACGACCTACCCTATTGGCTCCCCGGATCGCCCTCACTTCTGGTGCTCCCATACTCGCTGGTCAACAACGACGCCCGCTATCTGCTTCCAAATGGCTTCTCCTCCGGGGAGGACTTCTTTCGAACGCTCAAGGATGCTTTCGACCTGTTGTGGGAAGAGGGGGCACGGCGTCCGAAGATGATGAACATAGGTCTGCATGGCCGGATTAGCGGCCATCCCGCGCGCGCCATGGCACTGGCCCGCTTTCTCGATTACGTGCAAGGTCACGACGCCGTGTGGATCTGTCGCAGAGAAGAGATCGCCGGGCACTGGACAACCGAGCACCCCGCCTTAGCAATCCGTCCAGAGTAGACATTCTCGACGGCTGAGATTGACGCTGTTGGGAACCGCCAAGTATGTCGAATGTCCGGCACAGCCCCGAAACCCCGACAATGTTCGCTACTTGACCATAGCGGGCAAGTCTGTCGTTTGACGGAAGCAGCCCAGGTATATTCCGCTTTGCCCCCGAAAGCGGACGTCGCCCAGCGCGTCGCTCTCCCATCAAACAATGGCGTGCTCCAGGGCAGGCTTAAAGCGGCGGTATTCAATGACATCATTACCGGCAAAGTGATGTCGCGTGACGGCGTGCGCTTGGCCGAGTGACGCGGCAGCAACGCTCGTTGCGCTTGTAAAGACGCCCGCGCTCAGGCAATGCGACTGACCGAGCGCGGGCGAGGTTGACGGCTGGCGAGGAGGAGGCGCCAGTAC
>DAOUZE010000185.1 GCA_030665765.1 Filomicrobium sp. | reverse complement strand
GGTGCTGCCGGCAGCTGCTGCGCGGTTCTGGATGCGGCGTCTTTTTGGGATGATCGGTATTGCGGTTGTCGTAGCGATCAGTTCGTGTGTGCTGGGTTTGCTTGTCTCGTATCACTGGAGCCTGGCGTCGGGGCCATCGATTACTTTGGTGGCGGGTGGGCTTTATCTGTTTTCACTGGCGGCTGGCTCGGTAGGCGGTGTGATCTGGCAGCTATTGCCACATCGTCACCGCGCTGCGTAGTCCGCCTATCAAGGAAACTATCAATGAGGGGTTCGGCAACGTGCGCCAGAGCAATGGCTGTGGTTATTGCGATACTGTTTAGCGGCCCTGCTATCTTAGCGGGTCAGAAAATTCCCGTTGTTGCTACGTTTACAATCATTGGAGAGTTAGTGCGCAATGTCGGGGGCGATCGAGTGAGCGTCACGACGTTGGTCGGGCCTGGAGGGGACGCTCACGTGTTTCAGCCATCGCCGGCCGATGCAGCCGCAATCAAACGTGCGAAAGCAGTGTTTGAGAACGGATTGGGATTTGAGCGTTGGCTGGAGCGCTTGATCGAGTCATCGGGCTATGTTGGACAGCGCTTTTCGGCTTCAAAAAAGGTAAAACCACTCTATCGCAGAGACGAACATGATGATGGACATCATCACGATGGTCACCGTCATCATGATAACGGTGGTGGCGCCGATCCTCACGCATGGCAAAGCCTTGCCAACGGCATCCTTTACGTCCAGGCCATCCAAGAGGGATTGTGTGAAGTCGATGTGGAGGGTTGCCCCGTCTACAAAGCCAATGCCGCAGCCTACATCGCGAAACTGCAGGCACTGGATGCGGAGATTAGCAAGCGCTTCGCTACGATCCCGGAGTCAAAGCGCAAGCTCGTAACGTCGCATGATGCTTTCGCCTATTTTGCCGACAGGTACGGCCTTGAGATCCATGCTCCCGAGGGGGTCACGACAGATTCAGAAGCCTCTGCGCAGGATGTGGCAAGTCTCATTCGGAAAATCCGTAAGCACGATATCGTTGCATTGTTCGTTGAGAATGTTTCCGATCCTCGGCTGCTTCAGCAGATCGCACGGGAAACGGATTTGACGCCATCGGGCCGGCTCTACTCAGATGCGCTTTCGGCACCGGGTGGACCCGCGGCGAGCTATGCCGAGATGATGCGTCACAACGCGTTTGCTGTAGCCGATGCTCTTGATGGCGGGAGTTAATCGCTGACGGCCGCCTTAAGTTTTGCAAGAAGGCCCGAGCTGACTTCGACGCCGTCACGGGTGGCTGCCTGGCGCAGAGCTGTGCGTCGCGAACCGGGCAAGCGGGCTCCCTCATCGCCTTCGATGGTGCCTGCCAACAATTCCAGCTTGTCGGCGAACTGGTTGGTACCCGCAAAGGCGCCTGGATCGATTGCAATAATGAACTGACCCAGAGCAGGCGGCGGGCCCTCGGCATCAAACAGGGAGCTCGCCTCGAATGATTGATTAGCGCCGACGAGGGAAGCTGCGAGCACTTCGACCATAAGGGCGAGTGCTGCGCCCTTGGCGCCGCCGGCGGGGAAAACCGTGCCCTTGAGAGCGGTCTTTGCGTCGGTCGTCGGTTGACCGTTGGCATCCTTCGCCCAACCCGACGGGATCGGTTCATCGTTCTGCGCAGCGGCGAGGATCTTGCCACGGGCTACCTCGGATAAAGCGAGATCAACGATAACCGCTTCGCCGTTGGCGCGGGGAGCGGCGAAGGCGATCGGGTTGGTGCCGAATACGGGGCGGCGGCCGCCCCAGGCGGTCATGGCATGAGGCGCATTGGTGAACATCATGGCAAGCACGCCGGCTTTGGCAAGCCGCTCGGTGGCCTGGCCAAGTGCGCCGGCGTGGTGTGAGCGTACAAGTCCGGCTGCGGCAATGCCGTTTTCTGCCGCAAGTGATGGAAGCTTATCGGTGGCGAGTTCAAGAGCGCGGTAGCAAAAGCCGTGGGCGACATCGATCATCAGGCTGCCGGGACGTGTGCGGGTCAACTTAGGCTCGGCGTGGCCATCGACTTTGCCGACGCGAGACTGCGCGCAGTAGCTGTCGATGCGTGTGAGGCCGTGCCCTTTTTGACCGTCAACCTCAGCCTGGACAAGTGCACGGGCAACGGCGGCGGCGTTGGGCTGACTGATATTGTTGGTGGCCAGGTAGGCTGCGACGAGGTCTTGCAACTCGGATACGGGTACGCGTGTCTGCGTCATGGCGAGTTCTCCTGCAGTGCGCGCAAAACGTTTTCGGCCGTGATGGCGCTGATGCGCTTGTTGCTTTCTTTTGTGACGCCAGCAACGTGCGGTGTGAGAATGAGGTTGGGGACACCAGTGAAGAGGGCGGCGGTGTCCTGTGTGATAGGCTCGCTGGCGAAGACGTCGGTGGCAGCGCCGCCGAGGCGACCACTGCGCAGGGCTTCGGCCAGAGCGCTTTCGTCGATTATTCCGCCGCGGGCGGTGTTGATAATGATGGCGCCGGGTTTCATGGCTGCGAACTGCATTTGGCCGACCAGCCCTTCGGTTTGTGGCGTCAGCGGGCAGTGGACGCTGATGACGTCTGCGTCTTCGAGCAGGCCGGCAAGCGTCGCGTAGCGTTCCGTCGTCGCCCAGGCGGCATCATCGGCTGGCAGAAAAGCGTCGTGGGCGATCGTTCTGAAACCTGTGGCGCGCGCGAGTTTGGCGGTGGTTTGGCCAATGGAACCGAAGCCTACGAGCCCCATGGTCTTGCCGTTGATCTCTTCGCCACGGCTCATTTCGGGGCGTGACCAGCTAGCGGCCAGGAGTTCGGCGGTTCCGAAAAAGACTGGACCGCGCAAAAGCATCATGGCGGTGCAGAGGACATACTCTGCAACCGAGATGGCGTTGGCTCCGGTTGCGGGAAGGACGACTATGCTGCGGGAGCGGCAGGCGTCTAGATCGATGTTGTCGAGGCCGACACCGAGGCGGCCGACGGCCTTGAGGTTGCTGGCATCGGCAATGAGGCCGGCGGTAACTTGGGTGCGGTTGCGGACGATTAGAGCATCGGCTTGCGCGATCACGGATTTGAGCGTGCCAGCGTCATCGGCGAGGGTTTCGTCATGGTGTACGTCATGGTGGTCGCGGAGCGATTGAACCGCGGCGTTGTCCATGAACTCGCTGATGACAATTTTGGCCATGTCTCTTCGGTTTTCGCTAAGCTTATTCGTATCCGAGCAGGCGGCGCATTTCGCCGAGCAGCTCAGGCTTCAATTCAATGCCCAGACCCGGCTCGTCGGGTAAGCGTACGTAGCCTCCCTCGATCGGTATCTTATCGGCGAAACCTCCGTAGGGCTGGAATACACCGGGGTAGCTTTCCGAGCCGCCAAGCTGTAGGCCCGCTGCCATGTTGAGCGCGAGTTGGTGACCGCCGTGCGGGATTAAGCGACGACGCGGCCAGCCGTGCTGGTCGACGATTTCCAAGAAGCGTAAATAACCTGTCAGCCCGTATGCTAGGGCTGGGTCGAGTTGGATCCAATCTCGATCGGGGCGCAGACCGCCGTAGCGGAGCAGGTTGCGGCCGTCGTGATGCGAAAACAGGTTTTCACCAGTGGCGAGGGCGCCGGAATAGTGCTCACCTAGGACGGCATTGAGCTGGTAATCGAGTGGGTCGCCAGCTTCCTCGTACCAGAACAGACCATAGGGCTCCATCGCACGACCATAGGTCAAGGCGTTGTTGAGATTGAAGCGGCCGTTGGCGTCGACGGCGAGATGCTTGCCGCCACCGACGACTCCGATGACGGCTTCAATGCGTTTCAGGTCGAGCGCCAGATCGGCGCCGCCGATCTTCATTTTGACGTGAGTGTATCCTTGCTCGCGGTAGCCTTCCATCTCGGCCTTCAGCCCGTCGAGTTCCTTGCCTGGATAATAGTAGCCGCCACCGGGGTAGACGAGAACGCGTTCATCATATTTGCCGCCGTTGAAGCGGTCCGATATCAGGCGCCAGAGCGGCTGCTCTGCGACCTTCGCGGCGACGTCCCAGAGCGCCATGTCGAGTGCGCCGGCGGCGTGGGCCCGGTCACCATGGCCGCCTGGTTTTTCGTTCGACATGAAGATGGACCACACAGCCCGCGGGTCGAAGAGTTCGGTTTCTTCTTCGGCGTAGTCGGCGCTGTCAGCGTTCATGATGCGGGGGATGAAGCGCTCATCAATGATGGCTGTCTGCGCGTAGCGACCGTTGGAGGAGAAGCCATAGCCGACGACGGGTTTGCCATCGCGTAGAACATCGGTTTCGACGGCGACCAGGTTGATGGTCATCGTCGAAAAGGAGATATAGGCGTTTCGGATCGCCGATGCGATTGGTCCGACGGCGGTACGGATCTTGGTGATTTTCATAGTGTCTCGCTCGTCTAGAACGCCCAGGTGCCTTCGGGAAGCGGCACCTTGAGAACTTTTGAGAACAGCAGGTAGAAGCCGACGACGATAACGGCACCGGAAATCGGGTAAACGATGAGCCGGTATGGCGTCCAGGGATCGTACATCGCTGCCAGCAGGATCACCGCGAAGGTCAGCATTCCCGTTGCAAGGAATCCAAGAAATGGCATCAGCAATGCGGCGGCAATCATGGCGAAGACGAGCGCCAAACGACGCAGGATCGACTGCGAGATCGGCTTTTGTGACACACCGTTCTCGCTGGCGCGGGCCCAGCCGAGCCCCCATTGAATGGCGAGTAGAACCGACAGCGCGATCATGACCGAGGCAATGGTGCGCGGGAAGACGTAGGAGTCGGCGTCGGTGTAGGTCGTCGTATCCCAAATCACCAGTGCGCCGATGGCGGCGAAAATTGCTGCAAAGATCGGTGTGGAGATGTCGCGGGAAGACCCTGTGGTCATGGTGTCTTCTCCTTACTTATGGCGCGTGTAAACAGGCGCACCAGCGATGGGCCGAAAAGCGAAATCACGATCATAGCGATGATGGCAAGGGAGATCGGCCGGCCAAAGAACATGCCGGGGAGGTCTTCCGTCGCTGCGCCAATGGTCCAGGCCTGGACGAAACCCTGTTCGGCGATCGAGCCAAGGATGAGGCCGAGCACGATCGGAGAAGCAGAAAAACCAAAACGACCGAGTATCCAGCCGAGCGTGCCGAGGATCACCATGATGACGACGTCGGAGGTGGAGTTGCGGATCGAGTAGGTTCCAATGAGCGTCATGAAGGCAACGGTGGGGACGAGTAGCGCTTTAGGGATGGCGATGATCGATCGGTACGCATAGCGGCCAATAATCAGTCCCGTCGGAAGCATCAGGATCGTCGCCAGGAACAGGCCCCAGATGAAGGTGTAGACAATTGAACCCTCTGACGTGAACAGGTTGGGTCCGACCTTGACGCCTTGAACGAGTAGGGCGCCAAGAATGACGGCGTCGGGAGGTGTGCCGGGAATTCCTAAAACCAGCGTCGGAATGAAGCCGCCGCCGACGGTGGCGTTGTTGGCCGACTCGGTTGCCTGTATGCCTTCGGGCGCGCCCTTGCCGAAGCGTTCCTGATTGCGCGAGCTGCGACGGGCTTCTGAGTAGGCGACGAGACCGGCTATTGATCCCCCCGCGCCGGGCAGAATGCCGACCAGCGTGCCGATAATGGATGAACGGACGAGGTTGAATTTACCCCGCCAAGATATTTCCAAGGCCTCGCGGAGGCGCAGGCCCTTGCTTTGCGTGCTGACCTTCAAGTGCTTGTCGGGCGTTGCGACGAGGTCGATGAGGACCGGCACGCAGTACAAGCCGATCAGGGCGGACACCGTTTCGATGCCGCCAACAAGGACCTGCGATCCGAAGGTGAGGCGGATGTCGGCACTGACCTCTGCAACTCCAATTGCCGATAGGAGCAGTCCGAGGCAGCCGCCCATCAGGGCTTTGATGAGGTTGCCTTCGGATAGTGCGGCGATAAGTGACAAGCCGAAAATGGCAAGCCAGAAATACTCGACCGGTCCAAAGGCAAGGGCAACGCTTGCCAGTGGTGGCGCGAGGATTAGAAGGAATGTCGCACCGACCAGTCCACCGACCACTGAAGCAATGCAGGCGAGTGTGACAGCCAAGTCTCCGTCACCGTCTTTGGCCATCGGGTAGCCGTCGAAGGTGGTCGCAATGGCGGAGGGGGTGCCGGGTGTGTTGAGGAGGATGGCGGAGTAAGCGCCGCCGTAGATGGCGCCCGTGTAAATGGCGCCCATGAGGATCAATGCGGAGGCCGGTTCCATTGAGAATGTGATGGGGACGAGTACGGCCACCGCCATTGTGGCGGTCAATCCAGGCAGTGAGCCAATTACAGTTCCCGCGATAACCCCGCCCAAGGCCAGGAGGAAGTTTAGCGGGCTCATAGCCGCCAACAGGTTTTCAACTGCAGCCATTTCGAGCCCGTTTCATCAAGTTGAGAAGTAATCGACCGCTTGAACGAACTGCGGTCCGAGAGATCGGACCGCAGCGGAATGGCAACCAACGATCAGAGAGTTTTCGCTTGGGCTCTTTACTTCAAAACGCCGGCAGATTTCGCTGCCGCAATGTAACCTTTCGTCTTGTCAGAGATAAAGTCTGAATACTTGTCGACCGGAACGTCGATCAAGGCAAAGCCGTCGGCTTCCATCTTCTTGCGGAAGTCCGGATCAGCATTGATCTTGCCGATGGCGTCGGATAGCTGCTTCTTGACGTCGTCGGGTGTGCCTTTGGGGACGGCGATACCGCGGTATGCGCCCGAAACGATGTCGTAGCCTAGCTCCCTGAATGTCGGGACATCCGGGAAACTTGGATGGCGTTCCTCCATGGCGACGGCAAGGAGGCGAACCTTTCCAGCGTGCTTGGCGCCAACAGACGTGTAACCCCACTCTGCTTTGACCTGATTTCCGAGCAATGCCTGGACCGCCGCACCGGTACCTTTGAAGGCAACGTAGGTTGTCTTCATGTCGGCGAGGTTGTCGAGGGTGACCTGGGCGAGGTGGTTCGCGGTCCCCTTGCCGGAGCCCGAGAATGTCAGCTTGCCCGGGTTCGCCTTAGCGTAATCGATGACGTCT
>DAOUZE010000485.1 GCA_030665765.1 Filomicrobium sp. | reverse complement strand
CCCTTTATCGTTCAGCCTCAGCCCACTGTCCGGATTGGAGCCTATTGTGGTGCAACACCTTCTCCTCATCGAAGACGATGAACGGCTGGCTCAGTTGGTCGCCGACTATCTTGAGGGTGCGGGCTTTCGGCTGCGTCACGCCGCAAGTGGAGCGGAGGGGTTGTCGCAGCACAGCCAGTATCCCTTCGATGCGATCATCCTGGATTTGATGCTGCCGGACATGGACGGGCTCGATGTCTGCCGATCCATCCGGGCAGAAGCAAAAACACCGATCTTGATGTTAACGGCGCGTGGGGAAGCCATGGACCGTATTGTCGGACTTGAACTTGGCGCCGATGATTATCTTCCCAAACCCTTCGAGCCACGCGAACTTCTAGCTCGGATAAAGGCGATCCTGAGACGCGGACCAGCAGTAGGCGATGCCGGTCAGGACGTATTGCGGTTCGGCCGCTTGGAGATCGACCGCGACGGGCGCGAAGCCCGCCTTGACGGCGTCGCAGCTCACCTCACCGGGCATCAATTCGAGATGCTGCGGGCACTGGCCGAACATCCTGGTCGGGTGTTGACCCGCGACCAGATCATGGACCTCGTACGTGGTGAAAGCCTGGAAGCGTTCGACCGTTCGATCGACGTGCACATTTCACGCATCCGCCAAGCCATCGAAGACAATCCGAAAGAGCCGCGCCGCATCATCACCGTTCGCGGCGCCGGCTACGTTTTTGCCAAGGTGCAGGAGTGAGGCAATAGCGTGTTCAAGCGGCTTTCCACTCAGATCTATCTCACCATTATCATTACCCTCATACTCGTGGTGGTGGTCGCTGGCGGCCTATGGCGCATCAGCGGAGGGGAACGGCAGGTCGAGCAAGCGGTCTCCGTTGCTGGCGAACTGCTCGCCAATGGTTTGCCGGAGGCGACGGCGACGCACAGCGCTCAGCGCGAAGCCGTGATCGATATTGCCAAGCGGCTGCGGCTCGACCTTGAGTTGTATTCCCCAACGGGTGAAAAAATCGCGCAATCCGGACGCCGACTGCCGCCGGTTCGCGGCAGGCTAAGCCGACAAGGCGGGTTTTTACGGGGGCGAGGCGGGCCGGTGTGGGCGGTGCCGCTACCCGATGGGCGGATGATCGTCGCTGGGATGCCCAGGCGCAGACCGGTGCCACGACCGATACGGTTGATCGTGCTGCTTGGTGCGGCGGCACTTTTGGTCGGCCTATGTACGTGGCCGGTAGTGCGCGGGCTAACTCGACGGCTGGAAAAGCTGCAGGCCGGTGTCGACAGGTTTGGCGGGGGCGACTTGTCCGCACGCGTTGCAATCAAGGGCCGCGATGAGGTGGCCAAGTTGGCAGACAGTTTCAACACTTCCGCGGCGCGTATCGAGGCACTGGTTGGCGCGCACAAACTGTTGTTAGCCAATGCAAGCCATGAGCTGCGTACGCCGCTGGCGCGGATACGTATGGGGCTTGAGATGCTGCAACAGCAACCGACCCCAGAGCGACGATTGGCACTGGAGCGAGACATCGGCGAAGTCGATCAGCTGATCGAAGAAATCTTACTGCTGAGCCGGCTCGATGCGCTCGATGGGCTCGAGGAGCGTCACGAGGTCGACCTGCTCGCACTTGCTGCAGAAGAAGCGGCCAGGTACCCGGGCTGCGATGTCTCCGGTGAGCCCGTCATCTTGAACGGCGACGCGCGCTTGTTGCGCCGGCTCATCCGCAACTTGATCGAGAATGCCATGAAGCACGGTGCTCCACCGATAGCAGTAAGCGTTCAGCGGGAGGGCGCTCAGTCGGTACTGACCGTCAGCGATGATGGGCCTGGCGTGACTGTGGAATTGGCTGAACAGGTTTTCGAACCGTTCCACCGCGGCCCGTCTCGAGGGAAAACCGGTGGTAGCGGACTTGGGCTCGCGCTAGTTCGTAGCATCGCCGAACGGCACGGTGGTATGGTGCGCTTCGAAGCAGGCAGCGGCGGCCGGCTGAACCGGGTGGTGACGCGGCTCACGGCAGTGTAACGGAGACACCGCGGCACTAGGAAACTGCAAAATTGAGCATGGCGTCTCGGACGGGTTAGGTACGAAGGAAATCTTATGGTTGCCTAAATCGCTTCTATCGTATCATAGAAGCTTGAAGAACGTTCCGCCGAGCAATTGATCATGCCCCTAATAATACCAATGCGGATTATTAGGGGCATGAAGCTTTTCATCCATCAGCAAGATTTGAGATCCCAAAAGAATGTGTGGCATAGCGGGTATTATCGACCTTTCCGGTTCACAGAACATCCCCTCACGCCTTATTCGGCGCATGGGCAACGCTATAACCCACCGCGG
>DAOUZE010000199.1 GCA_030665765.1 Filomicrobium sp. | reverse complement strand
CGTGGTCGCGATAGAACCGCACCGTATGGGCAAAAAGGTTGCGGGATGGACTTGGTCGCAAAATGGTTCAGTGACGATCGCAAGCGTCGATGGTGTCACCGACCAATTCCAGCTGCGTCAAGGCGTCTCCGATGCCGCATTGGCTGCACGTAGGGCGCGGCGTCGCAGCAAACGCCGCCGCGCCTCCGGACCGGCCTGGGCCCCTTGGGCAGACGACGGTGGCTTCGGCTTTGCACAAACTAACAAAAGCCGCCGCAGCCGTAAGTACCGCAAGCGGCGCCGCAAGCCGAAAACGATCTTCGATATGCTGTTCAACTAGTGATACGTCGGCTTTAGCCCCCGTTATCCCGTTACTGCCGCATGCCGTCGTGCAGTCTGGCCATGACGCGCACGCACGTTGCCGCCGTCGGTTCGTTGAACCGACGGCCGCTTCTGTACGTTTAGGGCATGCGTGTTTCGTCTACTTCAAGTGTTCCCTCCGCTGATCCAGGCCAAGTATGAGCAAACGACCAATAATTGTCTGGTTCCGCCAGGATCTCCGCCTTGCCGATAACGTCGCTTTATCGAAAGCCGCACAATCCGGCGCACCAATAATTGCGCTGTACGTGCTCGACAACGAATCGTCTGGCCACTGGGCGCCGGGTGCGGCCTCCAAATGGTGGCTGCACCACAGTCTGACGGAACTCGCAAGCCGCCTCGCCGGCTTTGGTATCAATCTGGTCTTGCGCCGCGGAGCGGCTGTCGCAGTCGTCCGTTCGCTTGCCCGCGAAGTCGGCGCAACAGGTGTCTATTTCTCCCGCCAATATGAACCTTGGGCGTCCTCGGTCGAGGCGGTCATTCTAACCGAGCATATTGGCGGGGAGGGCGAATTAGACGTGCGGCGCTTCCCTGGCGCTTTGTTGCACGATCCAAGCGAGATTCGCACGAAGGACGGCAATCCTTTCAAGGTATATTCCCCGTTCTGGCGTGCACTCACTACACATGGTGAGCCGCGCAAGCCGTTACCGGCACCAACCAACTTAAACTCGTTCCGAAGTGAAGTGAGCAGTGACAGACTTTGCGATTGGAACCTCCTTCCGACACAACCCGACTGGGCCGAAGGCCTCCGTAACAACTGGACGCCGGGAGAATTTGGTGCGCACAGCCGCCTTGAGGCGTTTTTGGGAACGGCATTGACCGCGTACGCCAGCGGCCGAGATCGTCCCGACCAGGAAAACACCTCACGCCTTTCCCCACACCTTCATTTCGGTGAGGTGAGTCCCGCAGCGGTCTGGTACACGGTAAAATCCTGGTCAGCGAGCCAAGGCTATGAAGCCAAAGGCCTCGAAGTATTCTTAAAGGAGCTTGTCTGGCGAGAGTTTTCCGCGCACCTCCTGTGCCACTTCCACCAGTTGCCGAGCGAGCCATTAAGAACGCAATTTAAGGCCTTCCCTTGGTCTGACGATCCAGTGCGGCTGCAGGCCTGGCAACAGGGCCAGACGGGTTTTCCTATAGTCGATGCGGGTATGCGTCAGCTGTGGCACACCGGCTGGATGCACAACCGGGTGCGCATGATCACTGCGTCGTTTCTGATCAAGGATCTTCTCATCCACTGGCGCGAGGGCGAAGCGTGGTTCTGGGACACGCTTGTTGACGCGGACCTAGCCAGCAACGCGGCCAGCTGGCAGTGGGTTGCCGGTTGCGGGGCCGACGCTGCACCGTACTTCAGAATTTTCAATCCGATGACCCAAGGCGAAAAGTTCGATCCCGACGGTAACTACGTTCGCCAATGGGTGCCAGAGCTAGCCAAGCTGCCGGCAAGGTCTATTCACGCGCCTTGGCGCGCTTGCCAAGAAGAACTCGAAAAAGCCGGCGTCGTACTCGGCGATACCTATCCCCACCCCATCGTCGATCATACCGAAGCCCGCAAACTCGCCCTCGCCAGTTATGAGAAGGTCAGGGCGTAATTCGGACCAACATCAAAGGCGCATATAAAACCCATGCTCTCGGTCTCGTTGTCGCGATTTCTTGAACCTTAACCGGTTGAGCTCTGTTGAGTTTTGATTAACAGTTTTAGTTAACCGATGCGAGATATTGTGCCCGCCGGTGATCACGTTCAATCTGTGTGGCGAAAAAATTTTTTCGTAGTGGAGAGTCCGAGTATGCGTACCTTCTCAAGAATAACAGCAATAATTTCATTTGCGCTCACCGCGCTTTTTTTTGTTCCAGCAAACAGTGCCGACGCAGGCGTGGTTGTGAAAATCAGTCGCGGTTCTCAGGTCATGCGCGTCTATGTTGGCGGCCAGCTGCGTCATACCTGGCGGGTGTCGACAGGCCGACGCGGCTACACCACGCCAGCCGGCTCCTACCGACCACAACGGCTGGAGCGGATGTGGCATTCGCGCAAGTACCACTGGTCACCGATGCCATACTCGATCTTTTACAGCGGCGGCTACGCAATTCACGGGACGAACGAGACGAAGCGTCTCGGCCGGCGCGCCTCTCACGGTTGTGTGCGCCTCGCTCCCAGCAACGCGCGCCGTCTGTATTCTCTGGTGCGCCGTTACGGCCGTGGCGGCACGCGGATCTACATTCGCTGAATCCAGAGACGTAGATTATGCGTGTGCCCACGGAAAAAAATCGCGTACGACTCCAGATTTAACCATGGGAATTAATCATTCCGCAGCTGTCCCAGGTTAGCGTTAAGCCAGTTGTGTTGAGTTGGTAAGCGTTGGAGTTTTTTGGACGATGCGGGCACGCCTAATTTTGAGCGCGGCAACGGCAGCCATTGTGCTGGCCGGGCCGCTTGCTGCCGAACCGGTGGCTGAGAACGTTACGGTCGTCGCGGCCAAGAAGGTTGAGGCCGCATCGGTCGTCGATCCGAAGAAGGAACCGGCAAAGACGTCTATGGTCGGCGACAAGAAGGTCGCTGCCATCACGGTCTCCAAACCCAAGCCAAAGTCGGTTCCCACGAGCTTGAGGGCAACCATCAACTTGTCCGCACAGACGATGACGGTGACGGAGCACGGCGCGATTAAACACGTCTGGAAGATTTCGTCCGGTCGTCGCGGTTACTACACGCCAAACGGCAATTTTCGTCCGCAGTGGATGACGCGCATGCACTATTCAAGGAAGTACAATAATTCGCCGATGCCGCATTCGGTATTCTTCCACCGCGGATATGCCATTCACGCGACTTACTACACTGGCGCTCTCGGCCGTCCCGCTTCCCATGGCTGCATTCGCCTTTCACCGTCGAACGCGAAGAAGTTTTACCGGCTCGTCAGTCAGCATGGAAAGGCCAGCACACGCATTTCCATCCATGGTCAGACTCCATACGTCGTCGCCAAGAAGAAACCGAAGAAAAAGTACACCGCTTCTAACGGCATGGGATTTGGGTTCTGGGGTTCACCGCAACCCACGAACACGTACAAAAAATCCCGCAAGTCGAGGAAGCGCAAATACAGCTACAATGCACCAGCCGCTTTTGCATGGCCTGGCGACTACTGAGACGATAATTTAGGGTTCGGAAAATGGAACGCAGCGCAATCTTCGGCGCTGCGTCTCAGTTCAACATCGGCTTGCCGAACGTTGACCGGATATGGGCCCCTGAACTGCTCTAGAACGGATTCCAGGTCGGCTCCGGCGTAAAGCGAACGTAACCGATGTTCGCGCCAAGCCGCAGGCCAAGCCCGGAACGAATCGGCGCCAAGACAACTGGTCCGCCTTTCAAAAGAGTCACGCCGACCCCGCCGACGAGATAGGCTGAACCGTCAATCCCGGTAAAGCTCCTGTAAAGACCGTCTGGTTCTTTCAAGGCGTAGATCAAAAACAACGTTCGCGAGCCCGACGCGCCGAAATCGTAGCCGAGCGATGGGCCGTGCCAATAGACCTTTCGGATCTTGCCTCTACGCATGAACAACGTGCCGTTTCCGTAACGCACACCGGCAAGGAACGCACCGCCGCCTTCCTTGCCGAGCACATACGCGGTTGGTTGTCCCCACTGCCGGAATGCGTGCTCGATAACCGTCGCAAGATTGGTCGATATCGTACCGAAAAAGCCGCGTGTCGCATCGCGGATTTCTTCCACCGTGTAGCCCTCATCGGGTCCTGTGAAAGCGCCGGGCGGCGGCTGCAACACTCGGGCTTCGTTCTGGAAAGGTCCGTTCGCGACTCCGTCCGCCATGGACGATTCTGTGACTGTCTCCCAGCGGTTCGAATTTGGCTTCACTGAGCGTGCCATTGCGACGTCTTCGGGATTAGGTCCAAGCGTCTTGAGGCGTGGCTTCTCCGTGACGGCCTTTGGTTTTGGTTTTTGCTGTGGGTTCGGTTTCGCCGCTAACACCGCTGGAGCGCGCGCTTCGGTTTTTGCAGTTCGTCGCGTTTTCTGGGCACCACGTTCCGTTGCCGTCGTCGCGGCTCGTCCGGCGGCAATCTCTTTGTCGATCTTAGCCAGCGTATATTCCGACTTCCGCCTCATCACCTGGAGCAAATCGGCGCCGGTCGCCTTAAGTTCTTTCAGCTTGGCGCAATCCGCCCCGCCGAGTTCGCCGGTGCTGCCGAGTTCGTCGAGCCTATCGAGAAGCTGATTGGCCTTGCTGTCCAATTCGGAGGTTTGCGCATCGACGAGGTAGTCTTGTGCGAGGGTTTGGAATTCGGAGTCCTTCCAGCCCTTTGCCGATTTCAAGTCGTCGATTCGGCTTTGCAGTTCGGGCGCCATCTTGGAGTTGAAGCCGCGCAAGGCTGCTCCGGCCGCGTCAACCTCGCGAGAGAATTCCTCGGCTGCGCACATCTCTGCGGATGCTTGCTCAACGCCGAGCAAACTCAAACCACAGAAAACAGCAACGCCGAACACGGCGGCCCTCAGGCTGTCGGTCAATCGAATGCGGTTCAACATCCAGTGTCCTCACAAAAACCAACGCTTTCGTTGGTCGTTGACCGGCGGACCTCAGGACGTCGGCCAAGGCGTCCTATCGGCCAGTCACGGTTTTAACGACGCTCGAAAGCGGTTTTGCGTTGGCCATCGGCCCTGCAAACTCTTTCTTGATGGCGTCGTCATACGCTGCAATCGAAACGGCTGGGCTTTTTGCCGTCAGGTGCACAACCTTATAGCCCTTCGCTTTCAGTACTTTCAGCAATTTGGGCATCGCCTTTGCCGTCGACTTCTGGAAGTCGTGCATCAAGATGATGCCCTTACCCTTGCGCTTGAGTTTTGACATCACCGATTTGATCACCCGGTCGGGATTGCGGTGCTTGAAGTCAAAGGAATCCAAATCCATCGAGAAGATGGCGAGGTTCCGGCTGCCCAGGTAACTGACCATTTCTTTTGGGTCTTGCAGGAACGGGAAACGGAAGAATGGGGCTGGTGGTGCGCCGAGCGCAAACTTCACGGCGCTAACGCCCTTTTCGATCTCAGCTCGCCCCGCAGTGTTCTTCATTTTTCTCTTTGAGAGATTCGCATGTGAGAACGTATGAGTGCCGATCGTGTGGCCATCCCCCGCGATCTGTTTCAAGATGTGCGGATGCCAAACCGCATACTTGCCGATCGTGAAGAATGTTGCCTTCGTACAGTGGTCCTTGAGCGCCTTTAGAACCGCTGGCGTATTTTTCGGCCATGGTCCGTCGTCGAACGTTAAAACGACTTCCCCCGGCTGCAGGAAATCGTAGAGTTTGTACTGGGCCAAGCCGAATCCAGGCCCCCCGGAGGTATCGATCTCCACGGTCCGCGAAACACCTAGTGCATCTGGATTATCAGGGCAGCTTGCAGCGACCGCCGGTATACCGAACAATGCACTCGCCGCGACCGCACCCAGGACAACAGAGCGGATCGACATAATGCGTCTCCCTAATCTCAAATGTTAAGCGCGGGTTTCCGCCCCCAACGCAATATACCCGTTAGAAGGCATGATAATGCGACTTGGGCCGGGCCGAATACAAGTATCCGCTCAGCGGCCCGGCGTTTTTAACAACCAATGTCACTTGCGGAGCGCAGTATTCACAATCCGAGTCGCTAGTTGGTCGGATTTGCAATCATTTAACGGACACCGGATACCGTAGGAATGCTGCGGCGACTTAACACAAGAGGCCGGTCGCGCTGCCCAGGGCCTCATCCACCCAAACCTTGACGATGCCGAAACCGATGCACCCTACGACCTTGTTTAGATTCATCAGCCACGGACTGAACTTCAGAGCGCTGGGGCGGATTGATTGTAGCAGTTGGTTAAGCTGGTCATGCTATCTGCTGGGCTTCATGCTCGCGTTATCCCCGAGCGGTGCGGCTGAGCTGCGTTCTGGTGGCGCCGGTGCCTGGGTGCTAGCTGGCTCTGTGCTCGTCTTTTTCCTGATTGCGATCATGGTTCAGCGGCACATGAAACTCTCACTTCGTGCAAGTTCATTCGGGGACCCGACCCGTCTCGTCACCGACGGCATCTTCCGCTACTCCCGCAATCCCATATACCTTGCCTTTCTGGTGCCGCTACTTGCCTTGGGCTACTTCTCCATCGCCGCAGCGGTATTGTCTTCCTTGGCCTACCTTATCTCGATGACGTTGCTCGTCATCCGGCGCGAGGAGCGTGTGCTGCAAACACAGTTCGGCCAAGAGTACAGCGACTATCGTGCCAGCGTGCCGCGCTGGTTTGCATTCATTTAATCAAAAGTCGCGAAATCTGACATCTCGGATCGAGCCGGATCTATTGCGCTGCTCTCTTGTTGAGCCGGTCACGCCGTCGTTGTTGCGCGGCAAGCTTTCGTTTGCG
>DAOUZE010000177.1 GCA_030665765.1 Filomicrobium sp. | reverse complement strand
AGTCTTCACGACAGCAGCTCCATTGGTTCGCTCCAGCCAATGAAACGCACCTTCATAAGGCACAGCAAGGTCGTCGGCGCGGATGCAAATGCCATCACGCAAAGACAACAAACCGCGAAAGAGCGTTATATTCCTCAAAATCGTGAAATTCTGGTCGGCACCCATCATGGACGATGTGTCTGAGCCTACAGGAATTAAAATTCAGCGTTTCATCAAGGAAACACGATTTCTCTTATTGGCAGCAGAAGCGCTTGTGCCCGGATCACGATCGCATTTGCGATCCCCATACCGTCGACGAGCCTCATCACGATGGCGCTGACGCCCCTTATCTTGCCCGCCTCAATCTGCGCTGCATGACTGCTATAGGCGACGCCAACGCAAGTGCTTCCGCGCGGGACCGCATCGGCGTGACCTTCAAAAAGAGGCTCAAGAACAGCCAAAACAGTGCCCGGTCGAACGCGGTCTTGAACATCAATGAGCTGGTCTGTCGGACGAAGCTGGCCAGTCGTGATCGCGTCTTGTATTTCAATCACCACCATTGGGATGACGGTCAGCGGCTTTGATGAGCACGTAATTTCGGTGATCATGCCAACTTGTAGAATCTGAGCGGAGATCTGTTGAAAGCCTGCCTGAAACCGACCCCGGCCCGAGCTTGTGGGCACCAAAATGCCCGCCGGCCTAAGGATCGGATTGACGATGTCACCCGGCTTCAGAACAAACTGTTTTACAGTTCCATCTGTCCCGGCAAAAACTGTCGCCTTCTTGATTTCCGTTTCCGCTTGCACGAGCTGAGCTTCGGCACTGGCGCGCTGCGCGGGAAGCAAATTATTAATCCGTCCTTGAACAACGTCGCGTTGCGCCTTCGCGGCGTCGAGCGCACCTTGGCGGCTCTTTAGCGCAGCACGCAGGGCTTCAAGTTCCTGGGCGGAGACGACATCAGAATTACGTTGTGCAAGGTTCTGTCGACGCTCCAATTCATCTCCAGCCTGGCGAATTTCACCTTCGGCGGTTGCAACATTGCCTCGAGCCACATCGCGTTCGGAATAGGCCAGTACCAATGCGGCGTCGACCTCAGCAATTCGCCGTTTCGCCGTCTCTGCAGCCGCGCGTTGGCGGGCTGTGTCTAGCCGAAAGATCAGATCGCCCGCCTTTACGATTTGGTTATCACGAACATAGACCTCTTCGACACGACCAGGCGCGTCAGAGATTATCGTGACGGTTCTGTACAGTGAGATGACGTTCGAAGTCGCTGGATGGAAGTAGAAGATAACTGTAATCAGCGTAATTGCCAGCGCCGCGCAGCCAGTGATACCCCAACGTAACTCGTACCAAAAAGAATAAAGCGTTATCTCTCTGCCTTGCACTCGACTGCGGTACAAGTAGTCCGGCAAGATCGTAATCAGCGCGCTAAAAATAAGCTCCAGCATTCTTTAGTTCCTCGCCGCCGGCCGTTTTGCGAGCTCTCTTGAGATCGCCCAAAGCGGCGTCACGAAATCGGGGATACGGATCGCCGCCAGGAGCAAGGCGGCAACCCAAAATGCATTGTTCAACGTCAATAGAGACAGCAGACCAAGGATTCCGACAATCTGAAGCTGTACCTTGTTCGCGCCCTTAGCCAGTCGGTCGGGCCACGCCTGAACTGTAAAGTAGAGCACTCCAAAGCCAACTACAATCAGAACAAGTGAGATTGCGACCAAGATGAACAGTACGTCGGTTTGCCCGGGCCCGGTGACAAAAAAAGGTAGCTCTTCGAAGGAGACAGTCGCCCGGGTTTGGTTCATGCGCTGGTGGTCCGTGAAAGTGAGAAACTTATTCGGGCAGCATACGACCCGTCGAAGTTTCCCGCTAGTCTCTGGAGCAGATCCAACACCCATGGCTGGAGCGAGGTGTCAAGCGAGCGTGTATCAGGCTGCCGGCAATAGTGCTCGAATGCCGCGCTCAAGCCCTCTTGATGTTTCGCGAAATTCCGATAGTCGTTGAAAAATTATACATAGCGGCATCCCATCACCACTCCGCCCGCCTAATCATAGTTAGCTACTAAGAGCCGTTTGCGATGAGCGATGAGAAGAGCACCCCTGTGGACCTTGCCCTGCAGGGCGGCGGAGCGCACGGTGCGTTCACTTGGGGTGTCCTCGACAGGTTGTTGGAGGATGACCGCATCAAGATCGATGGCTTGAGCGGTACCAGTGCAGGCGCCATGAACGCCTGCGCCGTAGTTGAAGGCTTAGCCTTAGGTGGCCGCGAGGCGGCAAGAGAAAAACTTCGGACCTATTGGAAAGCCGTGAGTGAGGCATCGCGTTTTAGTCCACTACGGCGCTCATATATTGATCGTATGATGGGACGCTGGTCACTTACCGGCTCACCGAGCTTCCTTTGGTCCAAAAACTTTTTCCGGAATTTTTCGCCGTATACGATGAACCCTTTTGGACTGAACCCACTCCGCGATGTCGTAGCAAACACTTTTGATTTCGAAGCCATCAACAACTGCCAGTCGGTTAAATTATTTCTTGCCGCAACGAATGTCCGCACCGGCCGACCCAAAATTTTTCGACAACCAGATATTTCGGTTGACACTGTGCTCGCATCCGCCTGCCTGCCATTCATGTCACATACTGTTGAGATTGATGGCGAAGCGTATTGGGATGGCGGATACATGGGAAACCCACCTCTTTTTCCTTTAGTTGATGAGACTAAGGCTAGAGATCTGATCATTATTCGCATCAATCCACTTGAACGGCCAGAAATCCCTAAAACGGCTTTTGAGATTGACGATCGGCTCAATGAAATCACATTCAATGCAAGTCTATTTAAAGAGCTGCGCTCACTGGCATTTCTAGCTGAAATGATCCATGAGGAAGGGCTGGAGCGAGAGGCGTACCGGGACACTCACTTGCATAGTATCGCGGCCGACGATGAGATGCGGCAGCTCGGCGCTTCAAGCAAGCTCAACGCCGAGTGGGAATTTTTTGAGTTTCTGCATGATTTGGGTCGTAGGACGACTGAGAATTGGCTTGCGCAAAACGGTACAAAGCTCGGCATAGAATCAACGTTCCGGCCTAGCTTTGTGTTCGAAGAAAGTCTCCAGCCAGCGCACTTGCAAGATAGCAAGCGCAAGCCGAGAACTTAGGGAGGAGGACGTGGGCGTTCTCACAATTCTCATTGCTCTCGGCGTGCTTATGTACATGGCGTATCGGGGCATAACGCTGCTGATCCTAGCTCCGGTCATGGCTATTCTCGCTGCCGCACTTAGTGGCGGCTTACCGCTTTTCGCTGCCTACACGCAGATATTCATGTCGAATATGGGCGATTTCATCATAGCCTTTTTTCCGCTGTTTCTGCTTGGCGCGATCTTTGGAAAATTGATGGATGACAGCGGTTCGGCAAAGGCCATCGCAGACGCCATCATTCGGTGGCTTGGTGCGGAGCAGGCAATTCTCGCCGTCGTTCTATGTTGCGCGGTTCTCACCTACGGCGGCGTATCATTGTTCGTCGTAGCATTCGCAATTTATCCTGTGGCGGCGTCTCTATTCCGAGATGCCAATATCCCAAAGCGGCTCATTCCTGCCAGCATGGCGCTTGGCGCCTTCACTTTCACAATGTCCGCTCTCCCTGGCAGTCCCGCCATCCAAAACGCGATTCCGATGCCGTTTTTCGGGACAACGGCGTTCGCGGCACCGGGCCTGGGGATCATTGCAGCCGTTATTATGCTAACGTTTGGAATCTGGTGGCTCAGTCGGCAGCTCGCCCTCGCCCACAGCGGTAACGAGGGTTACGGAAACCACGATGACGCCGTGCCCGAGAGCGATCTCGAAATTCGCGAAGGAGCTCTCCGAGACGGTTACGATATTCGAGAATTGGAACACGACCGCTCACAGCAGGCTGCACTTCCCACCCTCGCGTCTGCCATTGCTCCCGTCATCGCCGTTGTCTTGGTGAACTTTCTCTTCGTCCAATTCATCGTTCCGTTGATGGATACCTCTTATCTGAGCCAACCCAAGTTTGGCAGCACCGACATTGATGCTGTGCGCGGCGTTTGGGCGATCATTGCGGCCTTGCTGGCAGCAATTCTGTTGCTTGTAGCTCTGAATTGGTCGCGCTTTGAAAGCCTTCAAGCGAGTCTAGACCAGGGCGCTAATGCCTCCGTTCTACCAATCGCGAATACCGCCAGCCTTGTTGGGTTCGGAGCGGTTATTGCAGCCTTACCCGCCTTCCAAACGATAAGTGAAGCATTGGTGTCACTTGGCGAGGCGAACCCGCTCCTGTCACTTGCCGTCGCTGTCAATATCTTGAGTGCGGTGACAGGCTCCGCTTCCGGCGGTATGAGTATCGCACTAGAGGCACTTGGTCCGACCTACGTCCAACTGGCTGAAGCACAGAACATCTCATTGGAGGCCATGCACCGGGTTACTTCGATCTCATCGGGTGCACTCGACACATTACCGCACAATGGAGCAGTCATTACCGTGCTCAGCATTTGCAAGCTCAATCACAAACAGTCCTACCGCGATATGTTTGTTGTCGCCATTGTCGGTCCCATGATTGCGCTTGCCGGCATTATTCTGCTCGCATCCGTGTTCGGTGGCTTTTAGCGGAAGCAACAGCCTTCGGATTACCGACGCTCATTCAATCCCTGTCTGCGTGCTCGAATGACGCAAACGGGCGGCGGCCTGACGTTTCAGGTCGGCGCCCTGATTACGTTTCCACACAGCTTCTGAACAAAAACGACACCATGGTTTCCACGTCCACTATTACCCTCAAGCGGACATCCGCGAGGCGCTGAGCAAGACCCGCATCTGAAGGCCCGAC
Organism: Filomicrobium sp.; assembly: GCA_030665765.1. Taxonomy (GTDB): domain Bacteria; phylum Pseudomonadota; class Alphaproteobacteria; order Rhizobiales; family Hyphomicrobiaceae; genus Filomicrobium. The sequence goes on along the minus strand of DAOUZE010000177.1, from coordinate 2,479 downwards.
TGACAAAAGCAATATGGATGTCCCGTCAAGACGCAAGCCCTCGGGGCAAGACAGTTCCGTTCCTGGCAATATCAACGATCGTCCATTGCTTGAAACATTTTTCGATAGTGTCCAGGCGTCAAGCCGGTTCTGCGCTTAAACACTCGACGGAAGAAACCTGGGTTTTCATAGCCGACACTCGATGCAATATCCTCAAATGGCGCATCACTCCTCTCGAGTTTCCGCTTCGCCTCCTCAATGCGCAAGTTTTGGACATAGTCCATCAACGATGTCCCAGTAGCAGATTTGAAGCGCCGCTTGATTGTTCGTTCAGGTATCCCTGCAAACTCAACGACCCGTCCAACCGGCTCTGAGTCGGCGAAGTGCTCACTGAGCCACTCCTCGCAGGCACGCACGACCGAATCTGCATGTGGTGTTCGGCGAACGAGAGTGGCATAGGGCAGTTGCCCCTCGCCGTGCCATTTAAGGAGATAGACCTTGGCAATGCGCAGTGCTTCCCCTGGGCTACAATGACGGGAGATGATGTGAACAGCGAGGTCGTGCCAGGAGCTGGTGCCACCAGCTGTTACGATCCGGCCAGCAGGGTCCGCAAAACATAGATTGGGTTCTGGATGAAAATTGACCTTAGGGTAGCTGGTCTCGAAGACGCGTTCATAGCCCCAATGTGACGTTGCCTCGCGGCCATCGAGTAGTCCCGTTTCGGCGAGCATGATTGAGCCAGAACACGCCGAGTAGATCGAAGAGCCCGCTTTGTAGCGTCTCCGGATCCAATCCATTAAGTTGGGATAACGTCCATTCAGGTTCTCATCGGGCCCAAGCCAGAGCTCCGGCAAGATAATGATCGGCGCCGAAGGATTCCCATCGATGCTGATATCAGGGACTACGGGAATCCCATTACCACATTCGAACTGATCGGTACTGAGTGACACGATCTTGGGCCGTATCAGGCACAGCTCCGGCTCGGTGCCAACAAGCTGCTGCCAAAGGTTTCCTGCCGACGCCAAAACATCCACCATACCGTAGAGCGCCGACCCTGCGGTCTCCCGCACAGCAACAATCAGCGCAGTGATGGCCTTTGGCTTACCCTTTGCCATTGATCAGGTCCTTTATGGCACGAATGAATCCTTATTGGGTAAAATCGACCTCATCCGAAAACGTGTCGAGCGCTATCTTGCGGACATCGCCGCCGGGAGAGGCGGAGTTCCACCACGAAAGGGTCCTGATATGACTGCTCAACCTCAGATTAACAAACCTGCAACCGCAATGAACGGCGTCGACGTCACGGCTCTTTTTGAGACGATCGATGCTATCAAACAGACGCCAGCTATTGCTGACTTTCAATTCCGGGTATCAAACCGGTGGAGGGGCGGCGATCGGAACCGGTCCACGATACACGGCTTCTATGGGGCATGCGAAAAGCATGCTCACGCAAACGGACCTTTTGAAATGGATAACGCGGAACCACCGGTTTTGCTGGGAGACGGCGCGGCTGCCAATCCAGTTGAGTATGTCTTGCACGCTCTCGCCGGCTGCTTGACAACCACGATGGTCTATCACGCAGCCGCACGCGGAATCGAACTCGAAAAGGTACAATCTGACTTGGAAGGCGACCTCGATCTCAAGGGGTTTCTTGACCTCGACGGGACAGTGCGCAAGGGATTCAAGGCGGTTCGAGTCACGATGAAGGTCAAATCTGATGTCGAGGCTGACACGCTAGCATCCCTGGCCAAATTCTCTCCAGTCTACGACATTGTGTCGAAATCGCTTCCCGTAGAGCTTGTGGTTCAGAAGATATGAGCCTCAACGCAGCCCGGCGCGTCAGTTGTTCGTTACCAGGCTGCTGTTGCTTTCAGTCAAGCCACTTGGGTGGCCGCACATATTGCTTGTCCGTCGGCAGAGGTTTTGGGACACCTCGCAACCTGGTAGGATGCTGGCTACCGGCCGCCGGTTTCTAAACTGGCACTAGTACCGCGATTAGCTGCAGGCAAACAGTAGTATACTCCCGTGATGCGGGACCGTTCTATGTGAACGGTTCCGCCTATTTCGAACCTCAGAAGAGGAGACGATGGAATGGCATGGACGCGTACGACAGAGCAGATTATCGGCTTGCTGGCGGAGGACGGGGTTAAGCTGAGCCAGGGTGTGACGCTCGGAGGTTTTAAACTCCAATGCGCACCTCATTGTGGACTATCGCGGCCCACACCAATCGGGTCAGTCGAGCACGAAACAGGGCGCTGCTATCCTAGCCAAATTGCACAATCCAAGTCACAGCGCGCTTGTGCGTCGCCTCCTGTATCATGATAAGATATCCTAGCAACCGCCAGACACGAACATAGAACCCCCCAAAGACATCGAAATGCTTGACGATCCCATTTTCTGGCTGCTTACGGCGCCCGGCCTACTGTTAGGTTTTTACGCCCAGTCGCTCATCAAGTCCAACTACTTACACTACTCCCAGGTTGCGTCTCTGAGAGGGGTT
>DAOUZE010000041.1 GCA_030665765.1 Filomicrobium sp. | reverse complement strand
TCTGGTTCCTGGCGAAGCTCGTCGCGGTGTTCTTTATGTTTGCCATGGTCAAGGCCATGGTGCCACGCTATCGCTACGACCAACTGATGAGGCTTGGCTGGAAGATGTTCCTGCCTTTGTCCCTGTTTATGGTCGTCGTCGTCGCCGGTGTGTTGCAATACGGGGGCTTTGTATGAGCCCGTTCAGCCCTGCAATAACAGGTGCGCTGATTGGCGCGGTCCTAGGTATAGTCAGCTATATCGGTCTGCGCATCCTCGCTAACCGCATCGAAACGCTCAATAACGCCGAAGATCCGAAGACGACCGCCAAGGCGCTCCGCATCGCCGCGCTCGCCGATCTAGTGGTCTTTCCGGTGGTGGGCTTTTTCATTGGTCCGGTCTTGGCTAATTAGGGAGACGAACCATGGCCGTTGGCCAGGCTATAAAATCGCTATTCCTGACCGAATTTGTTTCGGCCTTCTTCCTGGCGATGCGCTACTTCTTTAGGCCGAAGCACACGCTGAACTACCCCTTCGAAAAGGGCCCACTGTCGCCACGATTCCGCGGAGAGCACGTACTTCGCCGTTATCCCAATGGCGAGGAACGCTGCATCGCGTGTAAGCTGTGTGAAGCAATTTGCCCCGCTCAAGCCATCACGATTGAGGCTGGTCCGCGCCGTAACGACGGATCCCGGCGCACTACCCGCTACGATATAGATATGACGAAATGCATCTACTGCGGTCTGTGCCAAGAGGCCTGCCCGGTGGATGCCATCGTTGAGGGACCCAACTTCGAATTCGCCACGGAGACCCGTGAAGAGCTCTTCTATAACAAGGAGAAGCTGCTCTCGAATGGAGACCGCTGGGAGAGGGAGATCGCAAAGAACCTTGAGCTCGATGCAAAATACCGGTGAGAACTGGACAGGTCTGCTCGGTGTGTTGACCGACGAGGAGCTCGACCAGTACGGCCAGATGGCAATGGATCAGGTGCGGCAGGAAACCAACCGGACAATCCTGCACCTTCTGATGCTGCTCGGCGCCGTAGCACTCATCTTTTGGGCAGGTTGGACAATTTACTACGTCGGTAAGACGGGTTGGCTGGTTTATCTAGCACTCGCTGTAGCCGGTCTGTTCGTCTACATACCTTGGCGAAGCGTCAAGACGCGTAAGTTGTGGCTCGGACACTACGATCGCGTCAAACAGGAACTGGCCCGGCGCCAGAGTGCAAACGAAACAGACGGCGGATGAGGACGGAATGATCAAAGCGGTTTTCTTCTATCTCTTCGCCATTCTCAGCGTCTCTTCGGGTGCAATGGTCATTATCGCCCGCAACCCAGTGCACGCTGTGCTCTTCTTGATCCTTGCTTTCTTCAACGGCGCTGGATTGTTCATCCTGCTCGGCGCCGAGTTCCTAGCTATGCTCCTCATCATCGTTTACGTCGGTGCGGTTGCGGTGTTGTTCCTGTTTGTGGTCATGATGCTGGACGTCGACTTCGCCGAACTGAAAGCGGGCTTTATCAAAAACGCCCCGGTTGGTGCCTTGATTGGCGGCGTTGTCCTGATCGAGCTGGCCGCGCTCTTCCTGGTCTATGGCTTTGATCTCGGCGTAGCAGGAAACGTCCAGACGGCGATGCCCTCGACAGGATCGGGAATCGACAACACCACCGCGCTCGGCCGGGTCATTTACACCAAATACGTCTACTTCTTCCAGGCTTCAGGACTTATTCTGCTGGTAGCCATGATCGGCGCCATCGTCCTCACCCTGCGCCACAAGGAAGGCGTCAAACGCCAATCGGTCGCCGCCCAGGTCGCTCGTTCTCCAAAGACCGCCATCGAAGTCGTCGAGGTCGCGCCCGGCAACACCATCCTACCATCGACGGAGGGCCAGAACTGATGGTCGCAGTAGCGTTCACGCTCATCGCAACGATGGATGGTAAGAGGACATAAAAATGGACATCGGCCTCGGACATTACCTGACTGTTGCGGCGTGCCTTTTCACGCTCGGCATCTTCGGCATCTTTCTCAACCGAAAGAACGTTATCGTTATCTTGATGTCGGTCGAATTGATGCTTCTGGCCGTCAACATCAACTTCGTAACGTTCTCTCACTTCCTGCAGGATTTGACCGGGCAGGTCTTCGCGCTGTTCGTGCTGACCGTCGCAGCCGCCGAAGCCGCCATAGGCCTCGCGATCATCGTCGTCTACTTCCGGAACCGCGGTTCTATTGACGTCGATGAAATCAACATGATGAAGGGCTGAGGTTAGGAAGCCGACAATGATTTATCTCGCCATCGTCTTCCTGCCGCTCGCGGGCGCGCTGATCGCCGGGCTCTTCGGCCGCGTTATCGGTGATCGCCCCTCCGAGATCGTTAGCACCGCCCTGTTGATGATTGCCGCGGTGCTGTCCTGGATCGTCTTTATTCAGGTTGGTTACGACCACGAAACAGCCCGCGTTCCGATCATGCGGTGGATCACGTCGGGTGAGCTCGATGCATCCTGGTCGTTACGGATCGACACCCTCACATCCGTCATGCTTGTGGTCGTCACGACGGTCTCCTCGCTCGTCCACCTGTACTCTATCGGTTACATGCACGAAGACCCGGCCCGTTCTCGGTTCTTCGCTTACTTGTCGCTGTTCACCTTCGCCATGCTCATGCTGGTTACTAGCGACAACCTCGTGCAAATGTTCTTTGGCTGGGAGGGCGTCGGCCTAGCGTCCTACCTACTGATCGGCTTCTGGTACCACAAGCCCTCGGCGAACGCAGCAGCGATAAAAGCCTTCGTCGTCAACCGTGTAGGCGATTTCGGTTTCGCGCTGGGCATCTTTGGCTGCTTCATGGTCTTTAATACCGTCAACCTCGACACGATCTTCGAGGCAGCCAAGGGCATGGAAGGCCAACCCATGAACTTCCTCGGCTTCCAGCTCGACACGCTGACCGTGCTTTGCCTCTTGTTGTTCATGGGCGCCATGGGAAAGTCAGCGCAGTTCCTACTTCACACCTGGCTGCCGGACGCCATGGAAGGGCCAACGCCGGTTTCCGCGCTCATCCACGCCGCTACGATGGTCACCGCCGGGGTATTTATGGTCGCCCGGCTTTCACCCCTGTTCGAGCATGCCCCAATCGCTCGCGATGTGGTCCTCTATATCGGCGCCATCACGGCCTTCTTCGCCGCCACGGTCGGCCTAGTGCAGAACGATATCAAGCGTGTTGTCGCCTACTCGACCTGTTCACAGCTCGGCTACATGTTCGTGGCCTGCGGCTTAGGCGCTTACGGAGCAGCGATTTTCCACCTGTTCACGCATGCCTTCTTCAAAGCCCTGCTGTTCCTGGGCTCCGGCTCGGTCATCCACGCCATGCATCACGAGCAGGACATGCGCAATATGGGCGGCCTTGCCTCGAAAATCCCGTTCACTTACTACGCCATGATTATCGGTACGCTCGCACTCACGGGCGTCGGGTTTCCGCATCTTATCGGCTTTGCCGGCTTCTACTCAAAGGACGCCATCATCGAGGCGGCATACGCCGCACCGGCACTGCCCAAGACCGTATTCTGGATTGTCACGTTCGCGGCCTTCCTGACGGCGTTCTACTCCTGGCGCCTGATCTTCATGACCTTCCACGGCAAGACCCGGGCAGCCCCGGATGTCTACAAGCACGCCCACGAGAGTCCGTGGACGATGTTGGTGCCTCTTGCAGTTCTGGCGCTTGGCTCCATCGCAGCAGGCTTCGTCTTTGCAGGCGAATTCGTTGGTCACCATTACAAGGAATTCTGGGCAAACTCGATCTACGAAGGCCCCAACAACCACATCATGCACGACATGCATCAGATCCCCGAATGGGTTTACTGGGCGCCGTTTTTTGCAATGGCTTCGGGCTTCGGTTTGTCCTGGCTGTATTACATCGGTGCCCCATGGTTGCCGGAGGCCACGGCGCGTACTTTCAAACCGGTCTACCTGTTCCTGCTCAACAAATGGTACTTCGATGAGCTCTATGATTGGCTGTTCGTCAAACCGACGATGGCACTCGGCCGCTTCCTATGGAAAAGCGGAGACGGGGCTGTCATCGACGGCACCATCGATGGCACCGCTCGTGGTGTCCAATGGACAACCGGCCGCGCCGTCAAACTACAGACGGGCTACATCTACCACTACGCATTCGCGATGCTGATCGGCGTCGCCGCCATCCTCACCTTCTTCCTGCGATCTCTTCTCACAGGAGGAGCCGGCCAATGACCGTAGCGACATCGCCGATCCTCTCGATCGTCACCTTCCTACCGCTCCTCGGCGCGTTGTTCATCGCCTTCCTACCAAGGAACGCAGGCGGCGACCGCAATGCACGTCATACGGCCCTCTACACGACCATCTTCACCTTCGCGATTTCACTTCTTATCTGGATCAACTTCGATCCACGAACCGCCGACTTCCAGTTCGTCGAGGATGCCGCCTGGATCGGTCCGTTCCGCTACAAGATGGGCGTCGACGGCATCTCCATGCTGTTTGTGATCCTGACTACGTTCCTCATGCCGCTTTGCATCCTGGCGAGCTGGGATTCGGTTAAGCTCCGCGTCAAGGAATACATGATCGCCTTCCTGGTGCTGGAAACGCTGATGATCGGCGTCTTCTGCGCGCTCGACTTGATGCTATTCTACTTGTTCTTTGAAGCTGGCCTCATTCCGATGTTCCTGATCATCGGCGTATGGGGTGGTAAGCGTCGGGTCTACGCTAGCTTCAAGTTCTTCCTCTATACGCTGCTCGGCTCGGTTTTGATGCTGCTGGCCATGTTCGCCATGTTTAGCACCGCGGGAACCGCAGACATTCCAACCCTCATTGAGGTCGGTGCAAGCAAGTTCTCCCGTGAGATGCAGTGGTGGCTATTCCTAGCGTTTCTCGCGTCCTTCGCCGTCAAGATGCCTATGTGGCCGGTGCACACGTGGCTCCCCGACGCCCACGTCGAAGCGCCGACCGCGGGCTCGGTCATTCTTGCCGGTATTCTCTTGAAAATGGGCGGTTACGGCTTCCTACGCTTCTCACTTCCGATGTTCCCGATCGCAAGTCAGGAACTAGCACCATTTGTCTTCACCCTGTCGGTCATCGCCATTGTCTACACGTCGCTCGTTGCGCTCGCTCAAGAAGACATCAAAAAGCTAATAGCCTATTCGTCCGTGGCGCATATGGGCTTTGTCACGATGGGCATTTTCACCTTCCAGCAGCAGGGCATCGACGGCGCCATTTTCCAGATGCTCTCGCACGGCATCGTTTCGGCCGCACTCTTCTTGTGCGTCGGCATCATCTACGACCGAATGCATACACGTGAGATTGCCGCTTACGGCGGGCTGGCCGATCGAATGCCGATCTACGCCACCGTATTGATGATCTTCACCATGGCCAACGTTGGTCTTCCGGGCACCTCCGGGTTCGTCGGTGAGTTCTTGACCTTGGTTGGCGCTTTCAAGGTCAACACTTGGGTTGCGCTGTTCGCCACAACCGGCGTCATCCTGTCGGCAGCTTACGCCCTTTACCTGTATCGCCGTGTTGTATTCGGAGCGCTCGAAAAAGCGAACCTCAAATCAATTAAGGACATGAACGCTCGCGAGATCGCAATCATGGTGCCGCTCGTGTTCTTAACGATCTTGTTTGGTTTCTATCCCGCCTTGCTGCTCGACGTGATGGCCGTTTCCGTCAAGCAACTTGTCATGAACTTCGAGGCTGCGGTCTCCCAGTCCACCGCCCTCAACGCCCTCAACGCCCAGTGATCTCAAAGGCGCCAACCGATGTCGACTTTACTAAGCTACGCCCCCGCCTTTCCAGAAATGCTGCTAGCGCTCGCGGCAATGCTGCTGCTGATGCTCGGCGCATTCAGCGACGACAATGATCACAATGGCGCATTTGTCGGCTGGCTAGCCATCGCCTTCATGATCGGCGCCGGCGTCATCATCACCCTTCAGCCGGCTTCAACGCAGTCGCTGTTCAACGACGCTTTTGTCGTCGACCAGTTCGCGCGCTTCATGAAGCTGCTAATCCTCGGCGGAACTGCTGCCGCGATGTTGCTATCGTTCGATTTCCTACGGCAGAACGGATTGATGAAGTTCGAGTACCCAATCCTTATGCTATTGTCGTGCGTCGGCATGATGATGATGGTGTCGGCCAATGACCTGATCGCTCTCTATCTTGGCCTGGAGCTGCAAAGCCTTGCGCTTTACGTGCTGGCGTCGATAAACCGCGAGAACGTACGCTCAAGCGAAGCCGGGTTGAAGTATTTCGTCCTCGGTGCGTTGTCATCGGGCATGCTATTGTATGGCGCTTCGTTGGTCTACGGCTTCACCGGATCCACCAGTTTTATGGATATCGCCAATGTCGCCCAGGCCAATAGTGCGTCAGGTAACATTGGCCTAGTAGTCGGCTTGGTATTCTTGCTCGTCGGCCTCGCGTTCAAGATTTCTGCCGTTCCCTTCCACATGTGGACCCCCGATGTTTATCAAGGCGCTCCAACGCCGGTAACCGCTTTCTTTGCGGCCGCGCCCAAGATGGCCGCCATGGGTTTGTTGCTGCGGGTGCTCGGAGGAGCCTTCCCAGGTTTGGAAGAGCAGTGGCAGCAGGTCATCTGGTTTATCTCAATCGCCTCGATGTTGTTGGGCGCATTCGCGGCCATCGGGCAAAACAACATAAAGCGGCTAATGGCCTACTCGTCCATTGGACACGTCGGATTTGCATTGGTCGGCTTGGCAAGTGGCACCCCGGAAGGCGCACAGGGTGTCCTCGTCTACCTATTGATTTATCTTGTCATGACGCTTGGAACTTTTGCCTGCATATTATCGATGCAACGTGGGGATGAAATGGTTGAGGAAATCGATCAACTCGCCGGCCTCGCGCAAAACAATCTCATGCTGGCTTTTACCCTGGCCATGCTGATGTTCTCACTGGCTGGGATTCCACCACTAGCTGGTTTCTGGGCCAAGGTTTATGTCTTCTGGCCGGCCGTCCAAGCTGGACTATATCCGCTTGCCATCGTCGGCGTAATCGCCAGCGTCATTGGCGCCTACTACTACCTGCGCATCGTCAAGATCATGTTCTTTGACGAACCCCAGGAGAAGTTTGTACCAGTATCACCCAACCTAGGGCTCGTCATGGGCGCGGCGCTCATCTTTATCTTTGCGTTCGCACTTCCGCAGCTGGGTGGACCGATCGTGGCCGCGGCCGAGGCGGCTGCGAATTCCCTTCGCCTCTAAGCGACATGGAAGATCCATTCCTAGCTTGCCCAGAAACTCCGTTCATCCATATGGAAGAAACCGATTCCACCAATGCCGAAGCCATGCGCCTTGCCGCGCAAGGCGACGGTGGTCCTCTATGGGTAATGGCCAATCGTCAGATGGCCGGCCGTGGGCGGCTAGGAAGGCAGTGGATTAGTTTCGACGGAAATCTTCACGCAACTTTACTGATCACACTCCACTGCGAGGCCAACGAAATCACGCAAGTATCGCTGTTGGCAGGAATCGCCCTTGCAGATGCGATTACCGCCGCAGCCGCCGAAGGCATGCCACCAGGTCTAGACGATTTCCGCCCTATCCTAAAATGGCCCAATGACTTGCTGATCGCGAATGCCAAATGCGCTGGCGTCCTCCTCGAAACAACGTCGCTCTCCACCGGCGCGTTTTGCGGCGTACTTGGCTTTGGCGTTAACATCGATACAGCTCCCAACATTGCAGGTCGACCCGCCACCTGCCTCAAACAACGTGGACTGCATACCACATCAGCAGAGCTCCGCACTCACCTGGATCGGGCTGTCAGGAGGGCATTCCAGACGCTTTCGGCGCCCGATGGCTTCTCCCATCTCAAGCAATGCTGGCTGGACAACTCCCTGCGTCTTGGCTCACCTTTGACTGTCACAACCGACACCGAAGTTTGCAGTGGAGCTTTCGCAGGCCTGGATGAAGACGGGGCTCTTCTATTGGAAGGTGAGACGGGAGGCCTCAGGCGCATCACGTTTGGCGACGTATCAGCAGCCGGCAACGTGGTATAGCCTCGATAATCCGGTGGGTATCAGCCAATACCGTGCATTGATCTGTAATATACCGCAACTCGTTCCGTTACGACGACGGAGTGTCACCCAAGTTACGCTCCAAGAAAGGGATTGAATGGCGCGTCAGCCCCAGAATAGCCGCGACGAGCTGGTGTTCCTAGCCCTCGGCGGTCTCGGCGAGATCGGCATGAACTGTTACCTCTACGGGATCGGTCCGCCCCAAAACCGCCAATGGCTGATGGTTGACCTCGGCATCACATTCCCTGGTCCCCATGAACCGGGAGCCGACGTAGTCCTCCCCGATCTCCGTTTTATCGCCGCTGAAAAGAATGCCCTTGCTGGAATCGTTATCACGCATGCCCACGAGGATCATATCGGGGCGATGATCGAGCTATGGCCGGAACTTGAGGCCCCTGTGTACGCAACTCCCTTTACGATGGGCATGCTGAAAGCGAAACTGTCCGCATTCGGCGGCCGCATCCGACCAAAGTTGATCCAAGTGCCGATCGATGGGCGATTCAACGTCGGTCCCTTCGACCTTGAACTTATCAGCATGACACACTCGATCCCTGAAACTTCTGCGATCGCGATCCGCACCCACCACGGTTTGGTCTTTCACACCAGCGACTGGAAGATCGATCCCGGTCCCATGACCGGCAGCCCAATTGACGGAGCGAAACTGCAAAGCCTCGGACATGAGGAGGTCAAGACGCTGGTCTGCGATTCGACAAACGTCCTGCGCGACGGTGTCTCACCATCAGAAACAGACGTCGCCGATAAGCTGACTGAGATCATCAAAAAGGCTCCCCATAGAGTCGCTGTCACAACCTTCGCATCCAACGTCGGCAGGGTCCTTGCAGTCGCCAATGCAACGCGGGCTTCCGGCCGCCACCTTGTCGTCGCCGGCCGCGCGCTTCACCGGGTCATCGAAGTAGCCATCGATACCGGTTATCTCCCCCCCGACTTCAAATATCTCGGGCAGGAGGAATTCGGGTACCTCGATCGCGGCGAAATCGTTGTGATGCTGACCGGCAGTCAAGGCGAACCCCGCGCAGCTCTTTCCCGCGCGGCTGACGGCGATCACCCCGACATCAACTTTTCCAAGGGCGATCTCGTCATCTACTCGTCTCGCAACATACCCGGAAACGAGAAATCAATTTCGCGAGTTCAGAACGCCCTTGCCCGGCTCGGATGCGAGATCCTCACAGACGCAGAGGAATTGGTGCACGTCACCGGACACCCCCGTCGCGATGAATTGCGCCAAATGTATTCCTGGCTGCAGCCACAAGCGCTCATCCCCATGCATGGCGAAGGACGCCACCTAAGGGCGCACGCCAAACTCGCTGCCCAGTCTGGTATTAAGAACGTCGTCGTTCCCGAGGACGGTGCAGTCGTACGGCTAGCGCCAGGAAAACCAGCAATTATCGACGAAGCGCCTATAGGCCGCCGGTACCGGGACGGAAAACTCATCCTAACTGGCGACGACGGCCCAATTCGTGAGCGGCGCCGGCTATCAACCGCCGGTATCGTCATCGTTTCGGTTGCCCTGACACGCCGTGGTGAAGTCGTTTCCGATCATCTGCTTACACTGGATGGCGTTCCCACCGAGACCAAGGATGAAGAATTGATGCGCGATGTGGTTCTCGACACCATAGATGGCACCATTGAGAGCATTCCACCCGCGCGGCGCAAAAATCCGGAGTTGGTACGTGAAGCCATCCGACGTGCGGTTCGCGCCACCTTCAACGAGGAATGGGGTAAAAAACCCATCGTGAAGGTCCTGCTGCACATCATCGAATAACCAATTAGCGTGCACCAAGCCGCCGCTTAACGAGCCGACTAGCAATAGAAGGGGCCAAATATGATCGGACGTCTCAATCACGTCGCCATTGCAGTTGCCAATCTAGCCAAAGCAACAGAAACCTACCGCGACACCCTTGGCGCGGAAGTTTCAAAACCACAGGCCGAACCGGAGCATGGCGTTACGGTGGTTTTCGTCAACCTGCAGAATACTAAGATCGAGCTGCTCGAGCCGCTTGGCGACAGCTCCCCAATTGCCAAGTTCCTCGAGAAGAACCCCAGCGGCGGCATTCATCATGTGTGCTACGAAGTCGACGACATCGTCGCGGCACGAGACAAGATGAAAGCCATGGGCGCCAGGGTGCTTGGCGACGGCGAGCCAAAGATTGGAGCGCACGGCAAGCCCGTACTGTTTTTGCATCCCAAAGATTTCTGCGGCACGTTGACCGAGCTCGAACAGGCCTAACGTTCGGCCCTGCTATTTGCCGCTACCACGATGAAGGTGACCTCATGAGTCTGACGTTCGCAATCGCGATCTACTTCATCATCTGGTGGATGACACTATTCGCGGTCCTGCCCTTTAATGTTCGCACCCAAGATGAATCAGGCGAAATCGTTCCGGGAACCCCCGAAAGCGCCCCATCTGAGCCGAAGTTCTTCAGGATCATCCTCACCAACACGATTGTCGCCAGTCTCGTCTTCGCGCTTGTCTGGAGCATAATCACCTACGAATGGATCAACCTGGACTTCTTCCAATTCGAGAACCGCTCACCCGTTTAAAAAAATCGCCGGCTATCGACCGCCAAGCCGTATTTCATGTCCTGAAGTATGGGGACGGACATTTTTGCAGAGGAGAGCAGCGTCGCCGTGCCGAAAGTAGGTAATTTGATCACATGTCGACATCCGAGATTTTGCCTCGCACATCACGTGAGGACCCTGCAACCCCACTTATCTGCCAAACACAGGTGAAAATCTGGCGAAATCCATCGGCTTCCGACATAGCGGCATTGATATGATCGGCCCACTGAAGCGAGCCTCCTGAAACGTCCAATTCATCAAAAAAGAGGGCGTGAAACCTCTCAATTCCACGCCCTAAAAATCGATTTTATCGCCGCCTTCAACAATCAAGTCGAGATTCGACGTAGTCCCAATTCACCAGGCTATCGAAGAAGGCCTCGAGATACTTCGGCCGCGCATTGCGATAATCGATGTAATAGCTGTGTTCCCAGACGTCACAGCCCAGTATTGGCTGTGCGCCGTGCATCAGCGGGTTTTCCCCGTTAGGCGTCTTCGCCACCTCAAGTTTTCCATCCCGGATCGCCAGCCAGCACCATCCGGATCCAAACTGCCCCATCCCGGCGGCAATGAAATCGCTGCGTACTTTATCGAGCCCTCCATATGCGTCCACCAGTGGCTCCAATTTACCAGGAACGCGTGTTCCTCCCCCGCCACCCTTCATCCACTGCCAAAAATGGATATGATTGTAATGCTGGCCGATTTGGTTGACCACCGCTTGGTCACTATCTGAGTAGGCCTTCTTGCAGATATCCTCAATCGACATTCCGGCGTACTTGGTTCCATCACCGGCAAGCTCGTTGCCTTTATCGACATACGCTTTGTGGTGTTTGTCGTGGTGGAATTCCAATGTTTCAGCGGACATGAACGGCTGGAGAGAGTCATAGGCATATGGCAGGTCGGGCAGGGTAAAGGACATAAAAATTGCCTCCGGAGTAGCGTTGATAAACTCGCGTCCACGCGTGCGCAGGCAACGTAACCCCACATCATTCCACGTGCAATGCAATGCATGCGGTAGGCGCTCATACCTCTTGTCCGGATGGGGAGCCGGACTTGGCGGGTTGATAATGATTCCGGGTTGGTTAACACGATTTTTCAGTAAATCGGTGACGGCTGCCTAACCCTGTAACAAAGTGCGGTCGAATTACTCATCCGAAGAACCGCGAGATACGCCAATTCGACCGTTCAATGCGGGATGTCATAATCGGAGAGCAAGTAGGAAAAAGGCGCGGTGCCCTGGCCACCGCGCCCTCTTGGGATCACGCCGGGGAAGTTGATGCCAGGGATGATACGTTTATCGCACCTGCCACTTGCACGTTGGATGAACGCAAATACCTCTCTCAACGCCTACTAGCCAGAGCAACCGCCAGCGCTATTGTACTGCGATTGTGTTGACAACGGCCGGCACTCAACGGTTTGGGGTGAGTTGTGAAATTCCGACCTCGTGCGTTTCCAAAATCAATGAGGTGTAAGGGGGGATAAACATCTCAAAATCGCTATTTTTCGCTACTGCAATAGACGCGACGAAACGTCGTTGCACTCCACAGAGCGTAAACTAAAGACAACAAACAATTTTGATTATTTTAGAGATTGACGTATTGATTTTTATATGTCGTTAGCGTTTGCTTGACATTGAGACAGCCTAAATGACGATCATCACCCTCAAGTCACCGATGATGATCAAAGCTTTTGAGATAATCTGATGCGCAAAAAAGGGAAGACAACCAGGATGGCAGCCAAAGTAAATCTGAGTAAGATGGGCCTAAAAGAGCTTCTGACACTTCAGGTCGATCTGGAACAAGAAATCGCAAATGCCCGAATGCGTGAACGCCAAGAAGTTCTCTCCAGAATGGAAGAATTGGCCCAGGAAGCTGGTTTCAGCATGAATGAGCTTGTCGGCGGCAAAACTCGTAAGGGTAAGACCTCGACATCTGCAGCGAAATACGCCAATCCCGACAATCGCGCGGAAACATGGACTGGTCGCGGACGCAAGCCCAACTGGCTTGTCGACAAACTGAAAAAGGGCGGCCAGATCGAAGATTACGCCATCTGAGTCGTGAGACTTTAGTATGTTGCCGGCGTTATAGGCCCGCGGATCGTATCTCAGCCGAGATCGCGCTGCTGATCTCTCATTCAAAAGCGTTACTAGTTCGAACACTCGACAAACGCAAACGGGCAACCACGTATTGTAGGTATTTGATCGAGCACTAAAGTGGGCCCCATCCCTAAGTTTCCTCCTTTCAAAAAATAACGTCGGATGCCCTAAACAGTCCGGCGTTTTCTATTATCCCAACACCCTTGGCCCAAGGCGAGCGTCTGGGGCTTAGCCAATCCGCTCTTTCCGAACGCATATCTGCCCTTGAACACGAGCTCGGTGCGCGATTGTTTTTTCGGACCACTCGGCAGGTTAGCCCGACACAGGCCGGAGCGGAATTCGTTCAGGACGCCAAAAAAATCCTCTCGGATATCGAAAAATCGGTATCTAACGTTAGCCATACCGCCGAGTCCGATCTGCGCCACATTCGTGTCAGCGGTGTTGACGAGGCAATCTCAATGCTGTTGCCCAGGGTGCTACTCGCGTTTCGCAAAACCGACCCTGTTCGCCGTCAGCACTTACGGGACAGATTGAGCTGATTGCGTAAGAGAGACTTTCCGGTTCATCATACCCCCGAGGAGGGAGACGATGACTGACAGGAAAGAGCGCCGCCCGGGCTGCGCAGACAAGACCGTCCGGGACATTCGTAGAGCGAATTGCACCAGGCGCAGGACAAGGTAGTGTTGAACGAATAGTAGCCAAGCAGGGACATGCGATGACAAGCACCGACGCGGTTATTGGCCTGAGAATGGATCTTGCTCCAGAGCGTCCTGGGCCAAGATACTGAGGCCGTTGAAGCCCTTTCTCATTTCCGTCACGCCGGCTGCAAGCCACACCCTCGTGTTGGCTGGAACCGGGCTCATCGTTTCGATCTGAGAGCGGCAATGATGCCCGTGACCAGCTCCATGTCTGTCTCCGCACCACACCGAACTCTTGTGCCGCAGGGCAAATCAATCTCGACGCATGGTGGCACCGGCAAGCCGTTGCCCTCGAACGTTACCTCGACCGGGATCAGTGCGGTGCCGGAGTTGAACTTCCTCATCCAGTTCGACACGCGTCGCGCATCAAGATCGTAACGCCGTGCAATCTGCGCCACCGTTACGCCCGGCTCGCAGGCTTCGGTTGCGACGCGCTTCTTGAACGTCTCGCTCCATCGTCGGCGTGGTGTCTTGGATCTTGGTGCCATAAGCTATGTGCCCACTCAATTGCAGGCGGATACTATCGTCATGTTCGGATGGCTTTGTAAGGCGGTCTGCCCCAGGCGGTTACGGCCCAAGCACCTGGCCGATGTCTGAAGTTCCGTGGCAACGTTAGCCTTATCGGCTCGGCCACCCATCGTACGCTTGAAAGGAAAACAACATCAGTCTGGCGGCCGACTGAATACTGAGTGTGAGAAAGTCCTGAGCTGTTGAGGGACCAATTGGATCACTAACTCGTTCGCCTAGTGATTGGCAAACTGCTTCAGCTTTGTCTTAAGCAACTGCCGGTCTTTCGGAAATCCCGCCTCAATCCACCAGCTTTCAAACTTCAACAAGACGTCTCCCACAGCTGGTCCCGCTGGAACCCCCAGAGAAACAATATCGCTTCCTTTAAAGGGCATTGTGGGAGCCTGCCACCGATCGGGAAGGCTGAATGCTAACCGCCAATCGGCATTGTCCACATCGATCGGAGATCGCGACCAAGCACTCAGGCAAACGTCTCGATAAGAAGATTCCCCCAACCGATAAAGCCAAGCCTGTCCCTCCTTAGGGTCTGCGACGAATTGTTCGGTTGAGCTGCCAGATATGAGGATGAGTTCCTTGCGTTCAGCATTGGAAAGCTTTAAGCGTCCGGCCAACTCCGTTGCAGAACTTACATCGCAAGCAGCAACTGCGGCCAAGCGAAGGATAGGGTCGGGTCCTGACCCCATCAGTTTCTCCAATTTTGTGAGCTTCTCAAATCGATCAAGTTCCGGATCGCGGCCCAAAACCAATTGTGCGATACCATTCTCCGACATGAGGCACAGCGCTTCGTGCGCACGCCGGGCAATAAGTAGCTTCAGGAGTTCCACTCGTATCCGTTCTGCAGACAACCCGCTCAAACCATTCCGTTCGGCTGCTGCAGCCGTTAATCCATCAGTATCAATCGGGCCCTCCCCGTAGGCGGCGAAGAACCGGAAAAACCTCAATATGCGCAAGTAATCTTCGCGGATACGGTCACGAGCCGATCCAATGAAACGGACCCGCCGGGCGATCAGGTCGGCTAAGCCCCCGAGTGGATCATCCAAGACACCATGCCGATCGCAATAAAGAGCGTTCATTGTAAAGTCTCGACGCGATGCGTCCGCACGCCAATCTCGAGTGAACGCGACGGTTGCATGCCGCCCGTGTGTTTCAACATCCTGTCGGAGGGTCGTTACCTCATACGGCACATGTCCACTAACAACCGTCACGGTGCCGTGCGCCAAACCTGTCGGATGTACGATTAGGCCTGCCAACTGGCACACCTCCATCACTTCTTCGGGAAGGGCTGGCGTCGCAATATCCACGTCTGAGACTTCAATCCCCATCAGCGTATTGCGAACGGATCCGCCAACAGCTCGCCCCTCAACCCCCCCCGCTTCCAGCGCCTTGAATACAGCTTGGCAGGAAGTCGCCTGAAGCCACGCCGCCGTTGCCAGGCTTGTCTCGCTCCGGCCACCAGTACCAACAACATCGTGGTGTGTACTCTTATCAGCCATCTGAGGGGACTTTATTTATCTTCAATTCTCCGGGCACCACAGTGCCGTCACGAAACTCCGGAGGCTTATAAGCCTGCCCGGGCTTTCCACCCGATATTGTCCCAAAAAAGAGTAAAACCGATACTGCCAGAGCTACCCCGGTAAGAAAAAGCCAGATCAGGGGTGCATCGTCGAGGACACTCTGTTTCTTTCCCTTTCCTCCACCCACAAGATATACAAAGGCTACATAGAGAAGCGTCGGTAATAGAAGCAGCAAAAGATTCTCAATGACGATACGGATCATTCGTGCCTCAGCTTCTGGTGTAGATTCTTGATGATGCCGGCGGTTGCGCCCCAGATATAGCGTTCCCCGTAAGGCATGGCATAGTAAAACCGGTTGTGGCCCTGCCATTGCCGGCAGTGCTTCAGATGGTTGCTTTCGTCCAGTAGAAATTCCAGCGGAACCTCGAACACGTCATCGACCTCGTTGGGATTTGCCTGCAACGCGAAACCCGGATGCACAAGTGCTACGAGCGGACTGACGGCAAATCCTGTTCGTGTCCGATACCAGTCGAGATAGCCAATCGGCTCGACAAACTGTTGCTCCAACC
The DNA here is from genome assembly GCA_030665765.1 of Filomicrobium sp. Classification (GTDB taxonomy): domain Bacteria; phylum Pseudomonadota; class Alphaproteobacteria; order Rhizobiales; family Hyphomicrobiaceae; genus Filomicrobium. Next base: position 1,221 of record DAOUZE010000041.1, on the reverse strand, counting down.
CGATCTCCTCTTTCGCCTCTCTCAAAGCGGTTTCAGACGCGCTTTCACCGTCGTCGACCTTACCCCCAGGGAAAGCGATCTGACCTGCGTGAGTCGATAGATGAGACGTGCGCTGGGTTAATATGACACTGAGCCTCGCGCGCGCCACGACCGGGATCAAAACCGCCGCCGGTCTCAACTCAGCCGGACCAGCTACGCCTTGCATCTCAGAATTGAGCTCAAAGTCGCTTGGTCCCGGTTGCGTAACTCCGGGAGGCCGTGAATGCAGCACTTCGCGTGCACGGTCTGCAAAGTTACCCGATGTCAAAGTGATTTGGACGGGCGTTTCATCAGATTTCACCACATGAGCTCCCGGCCATTGGTATGTAGACTTCTATAATTTCGACGCGACTACGGGATGAGTATTAGCACTCATCCATATCATGCTGCCGATCGAGCTGATAAACCCCTTTTCAGCCTCTCTAAAACGGTGTAACCCGCCCCATTTTCCGCACATCGAGCAGTATTTGTAGCAAATGTGAGGTTATGCGATGGTGCCACAGCTCAAAACCGCGGAGCACCGGCTGTTGGAACAACGAGGGACGCCCGGAACCATGGCTTTCTGCTCATTCAAAAGATACTTAAAGCAAGTTGCAGTAACGGTACTGCTCGCACTGTCCACCACGATCTTTGTGGGCGAGGCCACTGCCCGCCGCAATTCCAATGATTTCATGTCTCGCCTTTCGGCGAAAGACCAGCGCACATTTCAGGCATACCTAAAGGCTCGCACCTTTCACGAAGCCGAGCGTGATGCTTTCTGGGCCAAGGTTAATCGCAAGCGAAACGAGCGCCGCAAAAAGAAAAGACGTAGGTCTGTGCTTCGGTCCTCCGACTACGTCAACGCCCATCCACCAAAATACGAAGGTCCGACGCTGCCGAAATCACTGGCTAAAGCCTGGTCAAAATACCTCAAGAATGGAGAGAAGAAGAAGCCGGCAAAAAAACGAACCGAACTGCCTGGCATTCCGGACTATTTAAGGGCGGCAAAGAAGTACTATGGCTTCGTACCCGAGCGCATCCCCGAGCGCGAGTTCAAGCGACGCTATGCGAGAGAAGCCCTCCGGCTAGGCTTGAACAGCGACCAGGTTGTGCGCGTCTACGCCCTAGAAACGAGCGGTCTTGGAACCGCCGACATGCAAGCCGGCATCCACCCGATTAGGAGAACTGGACGCCCAATTTCCT
>DAOUZE010000357.1 GCA_030665765.1 Filomicrobium sp. | reverse complement strand
TCCAAATGGGGCCTGCCACATGACTATCCGATGGTGGCGCCAAACTATGCTAAGGCGCGCTCGGACTTGGCCAAGAAAATGGGGCTCGGCACTAAACGCGATTAGTCGCTGTTTCCCCGATTGACTACTGAGGAGCGCATCTTGCCAATGGAGCGTTTTTCTCGGTCATCTTAATCGCAGCTGTTGCGAGTTTTCCCAACGCTGCCAGCCGCCGCCGGAACTGAATTCTCTCGTATCATGGTCGGCGTGTGTTGCTAACCTTGAAGGCTTGAACGATGGCGAATGTGCGACCTGGAGGCCTCAGTGTTCCGCCAAGGTTGTTTTGCTCCTCGCCCACGATGCGCGCTCGCCCGCCATTGAGATCTCGGGCCCGTCCATAGCTAGGCTTTCCGCTGCTGGCGCAAGCTATGAAGCGGCCAGCGCCACACGCGCATCCGACTGAATCCGATCGACCATTGAAGCAAACCCATTCGAACGCTGTGGTGTCAGGTGATCCTTGAGACCAAGGTCCCTGAATACTTCACGAGCGTCAGTCTCAAGGATCTCCTTCGGCGTCCGGTCCTGGTAGATCGCCAGCAATATAGCGACCAGGCCGCGCACGATCATCGCATCGCTATCTCCGGTGAAGTGCAACGAGCCGTCGCTGCGGGTGGTCTGCAGCCAGACCTGACTAACGCAGCCACGAACCTTGTTGGACTCGGTCTTGACCGCCTCCGGCATTTCCGGAAGCGATTTGCCCAGTTCGATGACGTATCGGTATTTGTCTTCCCAATCATCGAGAAAGGCAAAATCGTCGCGTATTTCGGCAATGTTCATTGTGGTGTCGCATGGGTTCCTGTTACGGGACTGCTTACTGTTACGTAGCGCGTTCGCAATCAGAGCAAAAGTCTTGCCCGGATTGTGGCAATGCTGCTTACGACCAAGCAAGGCCCGCTTTCAGGAGTTGTATTGGTGGTTCCGCCTGGCGCAGACTGGGATGGACCGGCCGCTGCTATCGCATTACTCTCCACGCCACCGTGGCAGTAGGTCCTCGTCGCTCAACGTCCCGCGGTCAGGCTCGGTAAAACTGAAGGAACGTTCGAGGTTGGCAAGCACGACAAGGGCAGCGCTTTCCACATGGTCGGCGGCTTTACCTGCCACGCGCGCCATCATCAATCCAGCCTTCTTAGCTTCTTGTTGTGCGGCCCGACATGACTCAGGATGCCTGTCGCAGATAGTGGCGACGTGCGTGGCGTGATGATAGGTCATCTGCGTCAGCTGTTCCAGCGTTGCGCGCGGAAGAGCCAAGGTCAATAACGCTATAAGCACTGCGAGTCGCACGAGATCGCCTTACGGTCAGTTGGGTTTTCCGCCGGTTTCAGTATCGACTTGCCTTAGCCTACGCCCGCGAGGTTACTGTCGGGTTCCTCCAGGGCTTGCCGAACTCTTAAGTCTGCAACCGTTATGAGAATGCCGGCCTTTTGCGGCCAAATAATTTTAGCTCGATGGTATCGTACTTAATGAAACCTTAACGCCTGCCATAAATAATCCGCTTTGGAATGGGGCATGGAATTCGCTCCGCTGACAATGAGCATGCGAGAGCCGGTTTCGCCGGTGCGCGTCTGCGATCAGGAGCGTGGTGATGTCACATCGGTTTATTGGCGGCGGCTTAGCAGTCTTTGCATGCCTAACCCTCACACTCATGGTCAATCTTACCAGCCTGCAAGAGGGAACCCGCGAGCTGGCGCCTCCACCGGGACTCCTGCTTCAGTCGGCCGATTACAATGGAGCAGCGGGTCAGCGCGGCGCCGATAAGAGTCTCGTCGTGTTGAACGCGCGCCGCATCAACAAGACCGCGGCGGCGGTTCACCGCGAGTTGTCCGAGTTGGGCTATCAGCCAGGCTCGAATGATGGCCAGATGGACATAAAGACCCGCGCGGCAATCATGGCTTTCGAATACGACAATGGACTGCCGCTGACGGCACATGCGGACGCTGCCCAGCTCGAGCGGCTCCTGCTCGGCCTGCACAATACGGCAAGGGCGGTCAACGATGCTGGCCTCCCAGTCTCACCTGAGGCAAAGCATGTAATGGTAAGCGTGCAACAGTCGCTGCGGCAACTCAACTATGCACCCGGCTCGGTCGACGGCACATATACCGCCGCTACTGAACGCGCTATCCGCAGGTTTGAGGTTGAGAACAAGCTACCAGAGACGGGACGAATCTCTGGGCGGTTGATAGCAGGCCTTGCGAGCCGCACTGACAACGCTAAGGTCAAGCTCAGCCGTCGCTAGTCTGCGCCGGAATGCAAATTAGAGATTCGGTGGGCCCTGATTAGCGATGCTACGCCTTAAAGCAGACCTATGGGTAATGGCCTACGTGCGGACCTGTAATGCCGCTGGAGCCGCCAGTTACATCGTCCGCAAGGGCGATGAGCACGCAGGTAGTATCTTCATCCGCATCAGCCACCTCAACGGAATCTCCGAACTCTACGCTCCCGCCGCCGCAGGTCTTGCCGAAGTTGCTGTTGAACGGCGCTGGTCACGGCGCTTGCAGGCGACCGACGCTGAAATCGATGCTCTGATCGAACGGGAGATCAATATCGATCCCGATCTCTGGTTGATCGAGGTTGAGGACCGTCAGGGGCGTCATTTTCTCGGCGAATGGCTTATTTCCGACTGAGTGAGTCCCTGCTGCGACAGCCACGACTCAGGCAATCGCGTATTAACTCCCTGTAAAGGAAAACGGTGGCCCAATTCAAATGCTGAGTTTCCAGCAAGAAAACTGTTGGAGCTCGTCGCAGGAAAAGAAAAATAAGAACACGAAACAGGAGATCACGGGTCCACCGAAGGGGGCAAGAATGGCAACGATTATAGACTTTGCGCAGATGCGTGAAGTGCTCGGATCCAGATCCGACAGATCCCGATGTACAGAAGGCGACCCGCCCAAGGGCGAGGTGCTCCTGTTCACCGGAGTCCGTTACGAGCGATGTGAATCGGCTTTCGGTTCCGACGCTGACTCGGAAAAAACAGACATTCCTCCAAAGCCTCGAAGAAAAACGAAAACCTGACTGTTTTCAAAAAATCCAAATGCCGGTCGCTATTAATGCATTTGCAACCGATTGGGATTAAGTCGATCCGGTTTGAGACTCAATTGATTTCACTAACCGCCACCCGTTTGGCGGGAGAAGAATGATCTCTCAGCAGATGTTCTGGCAGGATCGGAAGTTTGCCACGCCGGTAGCGTTGGCATCCTCTTCTCGAAGCCCCTCCCAGCCGTACTGGAATTCGCGCCAGGATCCACCATCAGCGAGCCTGGCGGTGAGTTGTCTGCCGGCCTTGGTATCCTATATGCTAGGCAGGCCCAAGGCTTGCATTGAGGATCAATTCTAAAATGACGACATCAAATCGCCCACGCCCCAAGGTCATGACATTGACCGATGCTGCCGCCAAACGGATCGCGGAAATCATGGCAAACCGTACTAGTGCAGTCGCGCTAAAATTGGGCGTAACGAAGGGCGGCTGTGCGGGCATGGAATACACAATGGACTGGGCCGAAGAGATCGGGAAATTCGACGAGGTTGTCGAAGAAAAGGGCATCAAGATTCTGATCGATCCGATGGCCATCATGTACCTGCTCGGTACCGAAATGGACTATCACGTCAACACGCTGTCCTCTGGCTTTGTGTTCAATAATCCCAACCAGGAAGGCGCCTGCGGTTGCGGCGAGAGCGTCAACCTGGTGCCGGCTACCCCGGAACGTCTGGCCGAAGTTAAAG
>DAOUZE010000005.1 GCA_030665765.1 Filomicrobium sp. | reverse complement strand
GCGCCGATGCCTGACTGTAGCGCCAACAAGCGCTTGCGCTTTGGCAACTCGAGGAAGAACAAGCGGTGTCCGCGCGAAACGGAACCGTATTTGCTGCCGATCGTACCGGCTCGTTTTGCCAACATGAACTGCGCGATTGGTCCCATAGGGCTGACCAGAGCCAATCCCGTTACGCGCCGACCAAGCCGCGCCGCCAAAGCCACGGCGTAGGGTCCGCCACCGGAAACGCCCAAAACAGCGAACCGTTGCAGCCCGAGCCGGTCCGCGATCTCCTCAAGGTCGGCCACGCGCGTCTCCAGCGTCGGCGACTTGTCCTTCGGCGTCACCCCATAACCTGGCCGCTCGGGACAATAGATCTGCAGCGACAGTTTTTTTGCGGCTGCATCGGTCACATCGAACATGATGCGGGACGCTGGCGCACCGTGCAGGGCCAAAACCGGCCGGCCATTTTCTGCGCCATAGCGAGCAAGCCCGAAACGGCGTCCGTCGGCCAATTCAACAAATTCGCTCACGCTCACCCCGTTTCAAGCGCTCATTTGAGCCAACGCTTTTCAACCACCTCTTTTGAGCATTGCGATAAAGAATCCATCGGTACCGTGTAAAGCAGGCGTCAAGAGCAACGTGCCCTCCTTGCCATCCGCCGACGCCGGCAACGCACCACCGATAGACTTTGCCCAGTATTCCGCAATCGGTGACACCGCGAATTCCGGATGCTGCTCTTGAAACCAAGCGATCTGGTCGTCGTTCTCCTCAGCCAACACCGAGCAAGTAACATAAGCTAACCGCCCGCCAGGTTTAACAAGCGGCGCCGCCAACTGCAGTACCGCCCGCTGCTCCTCGATACGGTTCCCAACAGCCTCCTGCTTTAGGCGCCACTTTGAATCCGGCCGCCGCCGCCAGGTCCCCGAACCGGTGCACGGCGCATCGACAACAACGAGATCGAAGCGGTCTGCAAGTTGGCCGAGCGCCACTTGGTCTCCCGCCTCCAAAACCTGCACATTGCGCGCACCCGCCCGCTTTAGCCGTTCAAAAATCGGCCGCAGCTGGCTGCGCGAAGAATCGTAGGCGTAGATCTGGCCAGTGTTCTGCATGCCGGCTGCCATCGCCAACGTCTTGCCGCCGGCCCCAGCGCATAAGTCTAGCACCTGCTCACGCGGAGCAGCACCCGCGATCAGCGATGCGATCTGGCTGCCTTCGTCTTGGACTTCAAACCAGCCCTTACCGTGCGCTGTATCGGCTTCGACGTTGGGCGACTTGCCCGCTCCCGAAGGCGCCACGATGCGAACCCCATGGGTCGAATACGGTGTCGGCACCGCCCCGAATCTGGACAACGCCCGCAACACCTTTTCGCGCGTTGCTTTAAGCCCATTGACCCTGAGATCGATCGGCGCCCGCTGACTAAGCGCCCGGCCCTCTTCAACCGCCCGTTCTCCGAAAACGCCATTGAACGAAGACACCAGCCACTCAGGGATGTCCGCCGCGATATGAAGCGGCGCATCCGCTGGCAGTTCCCGCGAAAGGCCGGCGATTTCATCTTCCGTCAGCGGCGTGATGCCATAGTCCGAACCATCGGCAAGCGCCACGAGTTCATCGTTGGAGAGCCCCAACGCAGTGTGAGCCGCTGCCAACGCCAAAGCTCTCGGCGTTTCGCCACCCATGCGCCAAGAAAACGAGTTGCGATGCCGCAGAGCATCGAACACCAAATTGCCGATTGCAGCCCGATCACCCGAGCCAGCGAACCGGTGCGATCGGCCCCAATCGCCAAGCGCCGTCGACGCCGGACGATGTTGCCTAACAACATCTTCCAGAACTTCGATGGCAGCCCTTACCCTTGCACCAGCTTTCATCAACGCCCCTAAAAACCCGCAACCGAAAAATGCGCCGCTATCATCAACCACATCCCCAACACTGCGAAGGCCGCAACAAGAACCGCTGCGGTTCGCACGCCACCGCTGTTGAGCACCAGCACCCCGACCGCCTCGGTGACCTGAGCCAGAACGAACAGCATAGCGAAGAACAAATGCCACGGATCAATGATCCGCATCGCGTACCCGAACAATGCAGCACCGTAGAACAGCACCGGAAGTTCGAACTGCGCACGGTAGACGTCAGTAAACCGGTTGCTCCCTTCGCCGGCCAACCGCGTCCGCCAGTGAAACCCGAACAGAATGAATGTCACGATCACCTGCAGCGCCACGGGCGAGATGATCAGAAACTGGGAAACGCGCATCGACAGCCGATCCTCCCACCGAAAGAGTCAACTAGCCGAGCCCTGGATAGTTCGGGCTTTCACGCGTGATCGACACGCCATGCGCATGGCTTTCACGCATCGCCGCGGGCGAGATGCGCACGAACCGCGCGCGGCTCCGCAATTCGGTCAGGGTTTTTGCGCCAACGTAGCCCATGCCTGCACGCAATCCACCCACGAGCTGATGCAACACACCATCGGCAGGTCCTTTGTAAGGCACCTGCCCTTCGATGCCCTCAGGCACGAGTTTCAACGTATCGCGAACCTCGGCTTGGAAGTAGCGGTCCGCCGAACCGCGCGCCATCGCGCCGACCGAACCCATGCCGCGATAGGATTTGTAGGTTCTGCCCTGATACAGATAGGTCTCACCAGGGGCTTCGTCGGTGCCGGCCAATAGCGACCCGATCATCACACACTGCGCACCTGCTGCCAGCGCCTTGACGATATCGCCGGAGAATTTGATGCCGCCATCGGCGATTATCGGCACGCCGTGTTTCTGCGCTACCTCCGCACAATCCGAAATTGCTGTGAGCTGCGGGACGCCAACCCCCGCGACAATCCGAGTCGTACAAATCGAGCCCGGTCCGATGCCGACCTTGACCGCATCGGCACCAACGTCGATCAGCGCCGCCGTCGCATCACCCGTGGCGACGTTCCCGGCAATAACCTGCACGCTGTTTGATTGCTTTTTGATGCGCCCCACCATCTCCAACACACGGCTCGAATGGCCATGCGCCGTATCGACGACGATCAGATCGCAACCCGCGTCCATTAACAACTCAGCACGCCTGAAACCATCATCGCCGACACTTGTCGCCGCTGCGACGCGCAATCGGCCAGCCTCGTCCTTGCAGGCATTCGGGTGCTTTTGCGCCTTCTCGATATCCTTGACGGTGATGAGGCCGACGCAGTGATAGTCTTCGTCGACGACCAACAACTTCTCGATACGGTGTTGATGCAGAAGCCGGCGGGCATCTTCCTGGCTGACCGACCGCTTGACAGTCACCAGCCGATCCTTCGTCATCAGCTCACAAACCGGCTGCCCGAGATTCGAGGCAAAGCGCACATCACGGTTGGTCAGAATGCCAAGCAGACGACCCTTGGGATCCGCGCTGTTTTTCTTCTGAACAACCGGAACGCCGGAGATCTGATAGGACTGCATTAATTCGAGTGCTTCCGCGAGTGTCGCATCCGGCTCGATGGTGACGGGATCGAGCACGATCCCAGATTCATACTTCTTGACCGTCGCCACATGCCGCGCCTGTTCCTCGGGCTCGAGGTTGCGGTGCAGAACCCCGATACCACCCGCCTGTGCGACAGCGATGGCAAGCCGCGCTTCGGTCACCGTATCCATCGCCGAAGACAGCACCGGAATACTGACCGAAATAGACTTTGTGACCTTCGAAGCGACATCGGCCTCACCGGGCATGATCTCCGACGCGCCAGGCACAAGCAGCACATCATCGAAGGTAAATGCGATTCCATGATCGCCTGAGACAAGGCTCAGAGCCATGACGGTCCTCCCGGAGTTAGCAGATACACTCTGAGCGCACTTGCAGTGACCTGTGCAAGCTTGGGCGCGAAGCAGGCCCTGGCCTATATCACCTCGTCGGGTTGCCGCAAAGGCGGCCTGTCGGGTTCGGTGAAGTCAACGAGGGGGTGCGAAGCCGCCGATCCGGCCAAAAGGTCCGCAACACATTGGGCCAGGACCGGCGCCAATAGGAAACCGTGCCGATACGCACCATTGACATGAATGCACCGCTGGCGCTCGCAAACGATCACCTTTGGCACATTATCATCGAAGGCCGGGCGGACGCCTGAGCCCGAATCCACGATCTCCGCCTCGCCAAATGCAGCGTGCAGAGTATAGGCAGTCCCCAGCAACTCCAACATCGAACGAACGCTGACCGGACTATCATCCTCGCTTTCGAGAACCGTCGCACCGACCATGAATTCACCATCGCTCCAAGGCACCACATAGATGGGATGACGAGGATGTAAGAGCCGGACCGGTCGCCTGAACGAGACTTCAGGCGTGCGCAATATGACGCGCTCACCGCGCACCCCACGCAACCCCGGCAACTGTTGACGAGCGCCAAGACCGCGGCAATCGATCAACAACCCGCTATGCTCGCTATCCTCTTCTTCTAGCTCAGCCAATTGAACGCCGAAATTCACTTCGACTCCAGCCGCCCGCGCCTCATCAAGCAGGAAGGCCAAGACATCCGGCGTCGCCATATGCGCTTCATCCGCGAAATGTAGCCCGGCGGCAAACCGACCACCGAGATCGGGCTCCAATTCGGACAACCGTGCCGCATCGCAAGTCGTGTGCCCCTCGGTCATCCGCGCGAAACGCTCAAGTTCGCTGTGATCGCGCGCGGCAGCCAGCACAAGCGTGCCTTCGCTGACAAGACCAGGATAGGCTTCCCGCCACAGCGCCAACGCCTGTAATCCATGGTCAAGAACCGTCTGCGGCGCGGCCTCGGCCTCGCAGAACGGTGCCAGCATCGTGCCCGCATAGCTGCTAGCCGATGATGCAAGCGGGTCGCTTGAGTGGTCAATCAGCCGGACTTTGGCGCCATCGCGAGCCAGCTTCAAAGCTTGCCAGAGACCAAGCACGCCGGCCCCGGCAACTGTAATGGGGCGTTGCTCTACCCCGTTTAGAAACTCACTCAATACTGCCAAACCGTACCTGCACCTTCGTTTGCTGGACCTTCATCCGCCCTCGGCGACACCTTCACGGCGCGGATCGGCAGCGCCTTCGAGTAAGCCATCAGGTCGCCGCACAACAATGTGGGTCCCTGAAGTCATCAGGTCCGGCACGACAGTATGTCCGTAGGGCTTGACCTTCAGGCCCTGCCAAATCGCAGCCGGCCCCAACTCCACCTCGAACGGACCGCCGCGACTACCGAAATTGGATAGATCCGCCGCCGCCTGCGCACTCATCTCCCAATCGGTCAGCGCAATCAGAGATTTTATGACATACAAAATGATGCGTGATCCCCCAACCGAACCCACTGCTGCTTCCAGTTTTCCGTCCTGGCCGAAGACCAGAGTCGGCGACATCGAGCTGCGCGGCCGTTTTCCGCCTTCGACGCGGTTCGCGATCGGCCGGCCTTGCGCATCCACTGGCAGAAAAGAGAAATCCGTAAGCTCATTGTTGAGAAGAAAACCTGACGCCCACAGCCCCGAACCGAAACCGCCTTCGATTGTTGTTGTCATCGCGACGGCCTGCCCGCGCTTGTCGACGATCGAGATATGGCTTGTACCCGACCGTTCGAATGTTTCGTCGGCACCAAACCTGCGGTGCGCCAGCGCTTGCGGCTGTCCCGCTTGCGGCCGCATCATCGCCTCGCCATCCGAGATCAACCGCCGCCGCTTTGCGATGTAATCTGGTGCCAACAGACCCTCTGGCGGTTTCACGAAATCCGCATCGGCCAGGTAGCGGTTCCGGTCGGCGTAAGCTAGTTTTTGGGCTTCTGCGATCAGATGCAGCGCCTTTGGGCTCATAACTCCAATTGCCTGCTTGCTGAGATCGTAGCCTTCAAGCAGCTTGAGCGTTTGCGCCACCGTAATGCCCCCCGAAGAGGGCGGCCCCATGCCGCAAATCCGCCGCACCCGGTATTTGAAACAAACCGGTTCACGCTCCAGCGCTCGGTAATCCGCGATGTCCTGAAGCGTCATATCACCCTTGGCATTGGGTGCCGATTGAAGCGCCGCGATAATGGAACGCGCGATCGGACCGTCCTCATAAAACGCCGCCGATCCACCTTCGGCGATCCGCTTCAGCGTGTCCGCGAACTCCACGTTCTTCAAAAGATAGCCAACCGGCCTCGGCTGTCCGGATGGATCGAAGAAATACGCACGCGCTTTCGGCACGAAGCGCTTTGCGCCATACCAGTTCAGCAGCAAATTGAGCCGCGGTGAAACCTTGAAACCCTCACTCGAAAGCCGGATCGCCGGCTCAAACAAACGCGGCCACGGCAACAGTCCATGGCGCTGATGGGCCAGCTCCATCACCCGCACCAAGCCCGGCACGCCAACACTCAAACCCGAATTCACAACCGTGCGGAACGACATTCTCCGACCGTCTCGAAGGAACCGGTCGGGCTGCGCTGCGGCCGGCGCTGTTTCGCGACCGTCGTAAGTGCGCACCTTCTTCCCGGCGCCATCGAATAGGACAATGAATGCGCCACCTCCGATACCGGAAGACTGCGGTTCAACCAGATTGAGAACCAGCTGCGTCGCAATTGCCGCGTCAACCGCACTGCCGCCGGCTTTCAAAATTGCAACACCCGCATCGACGGCATGCGGATTGGCCGCCGAAACCATGAAGTTGGGCGCAATCACCTGCGTCTTAGCCGATGTTCCAGAAGCCCCCTCAGGCGCAAACCGGGCGCGCACGTCCTGCGCTACTGCCGGCATGGATAGGACGCCGAGGGACACGAAGAACCAGATGGCCGCGATCAGCAGGACCGGTGCCTGTCTTTGTTTTTCAACTGGCACGCGTCTGAATAATCCCCAACTGATAGCCTGTTCGTCCATGGCGCCCGTCAATGAAAATCCCGTGACTTCGGAATGATCCGCTCGTTACGTGGATGACCGGCCCATCTAGGATGCCGCAGCTGGCGTCGGTCGGCTTCTTCACCGCCTCTCGCTGAGCCCGGATCCGGCCGCAACACCTCATCGGCATTGGCAATCGGCACACACATGTCTTTAGCCTGTTCTGACAGATGCATCAGCATACCGCTACGGTCAAACAGCCGCGCCGAAACGACGTGGATGATATCTTCATGTCGTTGGACTCGCCCCTCGATCAAGATCAACTGCGCCGCCATCACCACTTTACGGTAACGCTCCAGGGTCTTGGCCCAGACGACGGCGTTGGCGACACCGGTTTCGTCTTCCAACGTCATGAACACGACCCCTTTGGCACTTCCCGGCCGCTGCCGGACAAGCACGATGCCCCCAATCTTGACCCACGCGCCATCTTTCAACTGACGCAATTGAGCACACGAAACCACCCTTTCGGCGGCAAGCTTCTCCCGCAGGAAATGCAACGGATGCGCTTTTAAAGACAAGCGCAGCGTCTGGTAATCGTTGACCACATGCTCCGAGAGCGGCATGTCCGGCAGTGCTACGTGCTGATCGGGGCCCTCTTCGCGCGTTTCCGCCCAATCAAACAGTGGCAACCGCTCCGCTGGTCCGATCGCCTTCACCTCCCACAACCCCTGCCGCCGGTCGAGCGCCAGCGAACGGAACGCATCAGCCGCCGCGAGCTTCTCCAACGCCGCGGGTTTCAACCCCGAACGCCTTCTGAGATCATGGACGTCGGCGAAACCGTTGCCACGCACCGCCACGAGCTTTTCGGCATCCTCTTCTCCAAGCCCATCGACAAGCCTCAGTCCGAGCCGCAACGCGGGGCCGTTCGCCTCCCCCGCCGGCTCCAACGTGCAGTCCCAATCCGAATGATTGACGTCGACGGGCCGCACCTCGACGCCATGCTCGCGGGCATCGCGCACAAGCTGCGCCGGTGCGTAAAACCCCATCGGCTGCGAATTGATGAGCGCACAGGCAAACGTCGCCGGGTAGTGGCACTTGAGCCAGGAAGAGACATAGACGAGATGCGCAAAGCTCGCCGCGTGACTTTCTGGAAAGCCATATTCGCCGAACCCCTTGATTTGATTAAAACAGCGCTCGGCGAACGTCTGCTCATAGCCACGCGCGACCATCGCCGAGACCATCTGATCTTCCAGGAGTTCGATGGTGCCACGCCGGCGGAAAGTCGCCATCGCCTTACGCAATTCATTGACTTGGGCATTCGAAAACTGCGCCGCCACCATGGCAATGCGCATCGCTTGCTCCTGGAACAGCGGCACGCCTTTGGTTTTGCCAAGGATCTGGCGCAGTTCGTCGGCGGGTCCGTGTTCGGGATCAGGCGCCGGGTAGTGCTCCGGCTCGAGCCCGCTTCGCCGCCTGAGATAAGGGTGCACCATGTCACCCTGGATTGGCCCCGGCCGCACGATCGCCACTTCGATGACGAGGTCGTAGAACGTGCGCGGCTTGAGCCGTGGCAGCATGTTCATCTGCGCCCGGCTCTCGACTTGGAAGACGCCAATCGAGTCGGCCCGGCACAGCATGTCATAGGTGGCTTCGTCTTCGCGCGGCACCTTGGCCAGCGTCAGACTCCGGCCATGATGCTTGTCGAGGAGATCAAAGGCACGGTGGATGCACGTCAGCATGCCCAGCCCTAAAACGTCGACCTTGAGAAGTCCGAGCGCAGCGATATCATCCTTATCCCACTCGATTACGGTGCGTTCTTCCATCGCCGCATTGCCCACCGGCACCACCTCGGTCAGCGGCCCGCGCGTCAAAACAAAACCGCCGACATGCTGCGAGAGATGCCGTGGAAAACCCATTAATTCCCCGGTCAATTCGATAACCCGCGCGATCAGCGGGTCTTGCGGATCAAGCCCGGCTTCACGGATATGCGCGTCAGGCAGAACCCCGCCCGAACGCGTCCCCCACACCATGCCAGCAAGTGCGGCAACCGTATCTTCCGATAGCCCCATGACCTTGCCGACCTCACGCACCGCCGAACGCGCACGATATGAGATAATGGTGGCGGCAAGCCCAGCCCGCTCACGGCCGTAGCGGGCGTAAATATATTGGATGACCTCCTCGCGCCACTCATGCTCGAAGTCAACGTCGATATCGGGCGGCTCCTTGCGTTCCGGACTGACGAAACGTTCAAACAGAAGGTCGGCTTCGGAAGGATCGACGGCCGTTATTCCAAGACAATAGCAAACTGCCGAATTGGCCGCCGAACCGCGACCCTGAGCAAGGATGCCGCGCGCCCGTGCAAAGCTGACGATATCGTGGACGGTGAGAAAATACGGCGCATAATTGAGCTCGCGGATGATCTCCAATTCGCGCGCCAGCATATTCCTTACCTTGTCGGGCACACTTATCGGATAACGCCATGCCGCTCCCTCCCAGGCCAAGTCTTCCAGATGCGCCTGAGCCGTCCGTCCAGGCGGCACCGGCTCCTCGGGATACTCGTAGACGAGTTCATCAAGAGAAAACCGGCAGGCTTGCGCGATCTCTAAACTCGCCGCCAGCGCGTCTTCAAAACCTGCGAACAAACGCGCCATCTGTTGCGGAGATTTCAGTTGACGCTCGCCATTGGCCTCCAGGCGAAAACCCGCTTCGGCAATTCGCGTTCCCTCGCGAATGCAGGTAACGACATCCTGCAGCGGCTTGCGGTGACGGGCATGATAAAGAACATCCCCAGTGGCAACGAGGCGCATACCCGAGCGCCCCGCCAAATCGGCCAGACCGGCGATCCGCGCACGCTCATCACCACGATGAAAGTGCGTCGCGGCAAGATAGAGATCGGCAGCGCCGAGCGCCGATCGGATGCCTCGCAAATCCGCTTCGAAGGCTTCGACCGCATCACGATAGTCCCACGCCTCCAGCGGCAACACGATGAAAACCTGCCCTTCCGAATAGGCAGCGACATCGGCCAGCCAGAGCGCGCAATCACCCTTCGGCGCCCGCATCTGCCCAAGCGAGATAAGCCGCGACAATCGCCCATAGGCAGCCCGGTCCCGAGGCAGGCAGAGAAGACTGAAACCGTCGCGTAGATCCAGCCGCGCCCCGACTATGAACTGCATCCCAAGTTCCTTGGCCGCCACATGCGCCCGCACCACGCCCGCCAACGTATTCCGGTCCGTCACCGCGATCGCTGAAAGTCCCAGCGCCTTAGCCTGCGCCACCAGTTCCTCACCATGGGAAGCGCCCCTGAGAAAGGAGAAGTTGGTGGTCACCTGCAGCTCGGCATATTGGGCAGCAACCATCACCGCACTCCATAAAGCCCGTGCAGAAACCACCGCTCCAGCGCGCCCGCCGCCTCGGCACCGAAAGCGCCAGCCTCTGCGTCCTCCGCTGCCAACTCCCGGAAAATCCAGTAGCGCTCGCCACCCATGGCCTCCACGCGGTAATAATCGCGCCCGCTTTCTTGCCGGCGTTGCCGCCGCCCGATCATCCTCCACCATTCCGGCGCGATGCGTTCTGGCCCCTCAAGATGCGAGATTCGGTGACCGACCCGACGCCAGACAAAGGCAACCGGCATCCCGCAAGGCTCCTGTTCGGTTACATGGATCTGCTCCGGCGATGCCAACAGCAGGAAAGGACGTAGCGGCGCAGGCGCACGTCTTCCCCCCGCCATCTTCTCAAGTCGGGAGCCGTCTGAGCCGGCCCGGCTGGAAAGCTGTTCGCGGGCGGGCAGATGACATTCGGCGCGTTCAGGGATATGGCTTTCACGCGCTTGCAGCATCTGCACCTGGCCCGCGCCGAGACGATTGACCAGCCGGTCAACGAGTTCGGCAAGGGCCTTGTCGTCCGCTTCGTCGCCACCTTGTCCAACACCAAGACCCGCACCAAAACGCTGCTGTGTGCCTGCCATCGGCTCGACGAGATCCGCGCCAAGTTCAGCGACATCGATCCCGAAACCCGCATCAACCGAGGCAAACTTCTCTGAAATGAGCCGCATCAGATGTTCACCATCGCGGCACGCCATGCTGGTGCCCACGCGCACATCCGCCGCTGTTCCGTCAGCCCGGTAAAGCGACAACCGTACGCTGCGGCAACCAAGCCCTTGCGCTTCAAGCTGCCTAGCAAGCCGCATCGCAAGCACCCGCACTTCCGCCGCCAGCCCCTCCGCTGAAATCAACGGCTCGGCCCAGGATTGCCGCACTGTGAGAACAGGTGGTTCGGCAAGCGGCGCCAACGGCTCCGCCACTGCGCCCAGCGCTTGATCGAGACGTAACAAAACCGCCGCCGCCAGGTTATCGCTTTTGGCTGGCCGCGCCGCAGGATCAGCGAGCCCACACCGACGCCGACCTGCACCACCCTTGCTGCTGCCGCGTCCGTTTTTGTTGCGCCTGGAATTCGCATCGTTGAAGCGACGCTCAAGACTAGCGCGCGGAATATCATAGAGTTGGCCCACATGCCGAAGCCCCAGCCTCTTGAGAAGCAAGAGCGATTGCGCATCAAGCCGTAAGGCATCGACGGGAAAAGGGGCCAAAACGTTCCGCAGCTCCCCCGCTTCGGCGATACTGAAACGGCGCCCACCAAACCGTGCTAACGCAACCGCCGCCGCGAATGTATCGGCCATACCGGCCCGCACCGTCACCCCGAAGCCTTCGAAGCGACGCACGACGTCGCCCATCAGCTCTGCCTCACCGCCGAACAGGTGCCCCACACCAGTAACGTCGATCCAGATCCCCGTATCGCCATGCACGTTACGCTGCGGACCATAGCGCCCGCACCAAAAAGCGAGCCTTTCGAGTGCGGCGGCATCTTCTAGCTGTTGCGCCGGCAGCGACTGGAGACCCGACACCATTGCTCGGGCGTCCGCCAGCGCTTGTCCCACCCACAACCCGTCCGCTTCCGCCCGGCGGTTAACCGCCGTGATCTCAATCCCACGCCCGCCACTCGTCACCAGCACCAAAGGATGGTCTTCCGTGACGAGTTTCAAACGTACCCCGCGCATGCGCTCAACCGGCCAATAGGGAAGCCACAATGAGACGAAACGCTTCATCGTGCGCTCCCCTGGAAAGAGCACGGAACAGCCCAGTCTGAAGTAGGCCACCCCGCACTCCGCACACGCAGCTTATCCAGCACCGCCTCACAGCGCTCACCTTCGGCTGCATTTCCGCCAACCCGCCAACGGCTTGCAGTCGCGCCAGCCGATGGGGTCCGCGCGCCCGTCACCAACAGACAAGGCGTGGCGTGCGCCTTAGCCGCGAGGCTCAAGCGCCGTGCCGGCGTCAAAGCCACCTCCTGCAAACACCCGATAACGGCGCTGAGCGCCTGCGACTTCAGCCCCTCCTCCATCGCCCAAAGCGTTTCGGCAAGCTTTGCCGTCTCCACGATCAACAGCCGTTGAGGCGCCACACCAAGTTCGTTGAGCCCCGGCCCATAAACCCGGCCCATTTCACGCATGATGTCCAAGGTCGCGCAAAATAGGATCGGCTGAGCCGCAACCACGTCCCCCAGACACGAAATGCGCCGCGCCACAAGCTCCAGGGCAAAAGCAAGCGCTCCTGCTGAAGCGGCAGCTGACACCGCCGGCTGCGAGGTACAAGATGGGACAACCGGCTTGATCTCATGCGTTCCTTCCCGATCAAGTCCGCCAGGCTGAAGCTGCCGGTCGGCATCCGCTACCCCGCTAAACCACAGCGCCTCATCTGAACCCCGTGCCCCATGCTCCTGCAAAACCCCCGACGGATTGAAGGAGCGGCTGCGAAAAGCTGCGGAAGAAACAAAAGACCCCGCTTGCGACCGCTCGATTCGATCAATCTCAGCCTGCAAAGCCCCAAGCTTCTGACGTTGAGCATCGGCGTGCGCGGCGGAAGTCGACGATTGAGGTTGATCGTGCGGGGGTTGAAAAGCGTGAGAAGCCGGAACGGCGGAGGGCATATTGCCGTTCCGGCTCCCACGGCAAGGCAGAGCCTCGACGCAGCGGGGTAAAGCATCAAGAGACGCAGACCTTGTTGACGAGATCCTTTGGGCTTCGGACAGCGGGGGCAGGAGGGGGAAAGCCGCCTGGGCCATGGAAACGCTCTCGCGACATGGATTCAACTCTAACTAGAGCCACAAAGACCAACACAACGATTAGGAGAGTTACGCGAACTTACAAACACAAGAGAACTAAAGCAGAGCATAAGTTCTGTTTTTGTTCTAGCAGCACACCATTGCTGCGTCAACAAAAAAAGAGAACAAAATAAGAATAAAACCAGCGCACACCATCCCAACACATTGATTCAAGTGACTCAAATCCAACACCCAACTGTCCACTCACAAGAAACTGAACTGAATGTGACCGGGTTTAGGCACAATCAAGCCACGGGTGTGGCCGCTGAGCTCTGCCAAAAACCGGTGCGCTCCTATACCTTCTGTTCATCAACCGTGGTGCACATTTGCGGAAGGCCGGAATCTATCGCTTAGGCCACCAAAGCCATCACTTTAACGGCGACACAAATCAAACCCATCGCGCGCCAAAACGAACGGCGAATAACAACGTCGACGTCTTGGACATGAGCTGAAATAAACGGAGCAAGCCTTAATGTCCGTGTACTCTTCCATCGCCCGTCTCCTGCCCGTCCTTCTCGCCGGCATGACCGCACTCACCTTTGCCTCCTCCGCCAACGCACAAACAATGTGGGGCGGCAGCAGCGAATGGGGCGGTGGCCGTCAAACCGTAAGCTTCTCCAAAAAACACGCACCGGGCCAAATCATCGTCAGCTTCGGTGACCGCCGCCTTTACAAGGTTGTCTCTCGCGGTCGTGCCGTCAGCTATCCGATCGCTATCCCGCGCAACGAAGCTCGCTGGCAAGGCGTCACCAACGTCTCCATGAAACGCAAGAACCCGGCATGGCGTCCAACGCCATCGATGCTGCGCAAGAACCCGCGCCTGCCGAGCTGGGTTCCTGGCGGCCATCCCATGAATCCGCTCGGCGTCCGCGCGCTCTACCTAGGTTCCAGCACCTACCGCATCCATGGCACCGACGCCCCTTGGACGATCGGTAAAGCTGCCTCTTCGGGTTGCATCCGCATGTACAATTCCGACGTCATTGATCTGTACAAACGCACCCGCGTCGGCACCCGCGTCACCGTCACCTGGAAGCGCTACAAGTCCGGCGGCTACGCTAAAGCCAACAACGGCGTCAAATACAGCTCCAACTGGTGATCATCCGGCACCAGCCGAAAGCAAAACTGTTCAACCAAAGGGCCGCTGCCAAAAGGCGCGGCCCTTTTTTGTTCGCACACACCCCTCGACCGGTCCTGCGACAACTCTTCCGCTAGACCTTGTCCTGCCGCACTTGAGAACTAATTTGCACCCATATCGACGGAACCTTGCGGACAACGCCCAGTTGAAAGGGCCAATCGAAGGATTGAATCCCATGGCCTCAATAACTTCTTTGACCGCACGCCTTGCCGCAACCTGCGCGGTGATTGCAATCGCCGCCGCACCCGCGGCCGCTCATCCCCATGTCTGGGTCGATGTGAAGTCCACGGTGGTCTACGAGGACGGCCGTATTACAGGGTTCAAGTACAGCTGGACCTTCGATGAGGGCTACTCGACGATGGCCATCGAAGGCCTAGACAAGAACGGCGACGGCACTTACGACCGCGACGAACTCGCTGAATTGGCCCAAGTCAACGTCGATGGCCTGAAGGAATTCGATTACTTCACCCACGCCAAGCTCGACGAAACGGCACTCAAGATCGACACTCCAAAGGACTATTGGCTGGAGCACAAGGATGGCATCCTGACCTTGCACTTCACACTACCACTCCAAACCACCGTCCTTGGCAATGCTCAAGGCTTTTCCTTCCAGGTTTTTGATCCCAGCTACTACATCGCCTTCGACCTCGCTAAAGAGAAACCGGTGACACTGGCCGCTGGCGCCCCCGCGGGTTGCAAGGCCGACGTGTCGGTCCCCCCCGACGAGACAGCCGACGCCGAAAAACTCGGCGAAGCCTTCTTCCAGCAGTTTGGCGGCGATATCGGCATCGGCCTTGCAAAGACGATTTCCGTGACATGCCCTGCGAGTTGAAAGACTTACGCCGTCGCACCTACGCCCTGCAGTAAGACACCGATTAACTCCATTTTCACGAATTCCCCCCAGCTGGGGGATTAGCGGACTAGCCTGAAACAAATGCAGGCCATCGGCGCCTGCGGTTGTTTTGAGGCGTGAGCGCGATGATACGTGTTTTGTGGCTAAGTATATTCATCATGGGGATCACCGCCGGGCTCCCGACAACGAAGGCCGCCCGCGATCTGTGGTCATCAGCAGAGCCAACACCAAACCTCGAGATGGTCGTCCTGGAAGTCCCAGGTTGCATTTACTGCAATGTATTCCGCCGGCAGCTCTTGCCCACCTACAAGTCCTCCAAACAAGCCAAGAGGATCCCGATCCGCTTCGTGAACCTCAACGATCCGGCTCTGGCCGAGATCGGCCTGACACAGCCCGTTGACATCGTCCCAACCTTTGTAATCCTTGAAGACAATCATGAAATCGGCCGCATTCCCGGCTATATGAGCCGCCACGATTTCTTCCGTGCCATCGACTACATCCTCTCGGGACGTCCTGGCTCCTAAAGCCCCTTCAAATAACCGTAAAAGCGTTGCAATCACCGCCTGCATCGGGTTCCATCAACCCGCTTCAGTAGGAGTTGACCAATGGACAGGCGCGGTTTTCTCAAATCAACAGGTGTGGCAGCAGCCCTGCTAGCAGCTCCGGCGGCGGCGAAAGCCTCAGCCGGCTCCAGCCCCGCCGCCCCTGAGGTACTAACTGGTCCACGCCGTTTTTGCATGAGCTTCAACTGGGCGGACAGCGTGTCTGGTCCCACCGACATGGCCCATCGGCTCGCCTTGCGCATCCATGAAGCAAGCGGCGGTAAATTGCAGCTGACGCTCAAGCGCACATCCCCTACGAACGCCTCCGCCAGCTTCGCCGAAAGCGAGATAGAGTTTCATCACGGCTGCGAACACGACCGCTCTTCACTACACCCGGCCTTTGCGTATTTTACCGGCCTCCCATCGAGCTCCGGCCTAACGGGCGCCGATCTCGAAACCTGGATCAGCTACAGCGGCGGACAGGAGCTGTGGGACGACCTCGCTGCGTGTTATGGCTACAAACCGCTGCTAGCAGGTCATTTGGGTGCCGCCCCTATGCTCTGGACGACCCGCCCATTGAGCGACCTCGACAGCTTCCGCGGTCTTCGAATAGCCGGCATCGGTCCAACCGCCGATTTGGCTCGCGCCCTGGGCGCCAATCCCGTGGCAATTCACCCACAGCAGCTGCCGCTCGCACTTGAGACAGGCGATGTCGATGCCGTCGAATTTGGCGCCATCCTGAACGCCATGGGCGCCGGAATAACCCAACGAGCGCAATTTGGCTACGCTCCCGGGCTCGCACAAAGCGGCACTGCGGTCGCGTTGAACATCCGCCTCGACGTTTGGGAAGGCCTGAACTCAGCTGACCGTACCATCATAACGGCATGCGCCAGCGAGGCCTATCGGACGAGCCTATCCGAAGCCCGGCTTTCGAACTCCGTGCTGCTGGATACGCTGAACAGAAAGCACCCGCTCAAACTTGCCGCCCTGCCCGAAGATGTCGCAGCAGCGCTCCCACACCTCAGCGAAGCCGTGGTTGCCAATCTGGCCGGCTACGATGCCATCTCTAAACACATCAACGCCAGCTATATGGGCTTCCGCCGCCGCCTCCTCGACGAGCATCTCTCCGGCTCGGAGGCGCCTCCAACTGCGTAACCAACTCAGGCGTTTTGTTGATTTTTGTGTCGATTTAGGCTGAAAGCTTCGTAGACTAACCATACCAGGACAGGATCGCTTTGATGGACGGCACTGCCGGGTCGGTGACAAACATCCAAAAAGAGTTAAAATCGCGCAAGGAAATCAATGGCTTGGCGCAACGACCCTTCCGCGCAAGCGGGGCCACAGCGACGAACGCCGTAGAATAGCTTCGATACGTGCTGCTTGGTCGACCAGTATCTGGCCAGCGCATTTTGACCCAGCCAAAAGGGAGACTCTCAATATGTCCAAGGAATACGTCGACGATGTCGCTCGGTATGCGTCGAACGTCAACGAAAACGCAGTCGCTGGAATCGTCAAACACCTGGGCATAGCCCTTCGCAGCAAGGACGCTTCTCTTGTCTCCTGCTCCAGCAAGGACGAATTGAGCCGCGTTCGCGACAGCTGGTTGAAGAAGAAGCTGCACCGAAGCGAAGACGATAAAAAGCTCGACGCCGTCATCAAGGAAATCTGCGAAACCATGAAGGCCGATAAGCGCAAGAACCGCGTGACCTTCTATTATCTGCTGGCCGAAAAATTCGATCAGCTCGACTCGCTGACGTCGTAACGCGATCACATAAAGTCCAGAAAGCAGAAACGTAGGTGTCGGGTTTTTCAGACCGGCACCCAATTTTGTTTCCATCACCGCGCGGTGCCGAACGCCGCAGTCTGCAAGCTTTGCTTATAAATGGTCATCGGTCGGCTCGGCCAATCGGTAGATGAAGTCAGCTGTTCTGAGTCATCAAGGCAGAAAAAGATGATTTGCGACAAATAGAGTTTCGCTGAACCACCAGTGGGACACTCGAAACGGCTCACTTCATGCTAAATGGAATTGCAGTTTTTTTGTTGTGGAGTGTTAAACTTCAGCAGTGCTACCATTCGATCCTTAGGTGCGCAGCCTGTGCTGCTGGCAGCGATCCAGGGAGCCAAACCTGACTAAACTCGTCGGCGGATTATACTCTGCAACGATGCGTTCGGCAGCACACGCCCGCAGGGCAGCAATTCGCCGCTTGCCAGGCGGCGCGCAACAAGGGGCTCAGCCTAAGGAATTAATACTGTAGTGAAGAGTAACGCAATGACCGCAACATCCCTAGACTTGCTGAGGAACGGCGCACCCTTAAGGAAGGTTGCAGACGAGAAGATGGATCAGGTCCGCGACCTCTTGGTCGGCGATGACCTACGCCGCACCGATGATCGTCTTGCCGCGATCGAAACCCGCTTGACCCATCTCGAGACCGATGTGACCCGCAAGATTGACGCAATCCAGGCGCGTGTCGAGGCGATGTCTGGAGAAGTCAGCAGTCAACACCGGGCTGCTTTTGACGCACTCTCTCGAGGCATTGCCGATCTCGGCAAACACGTAAAAGACCTGTCTCGCATCTGACCGGCGCGAAAGTCTCGGGTTCCATCCTGCAGGTTGCCTGCAAAAAGGCTAAACTCGCCGTTTCTTGGGAAGTATTACGCTCGCCATGTCGCAAGGCGTCACAAAGCTAAAAGAACTGCTCTTTGAGCATGAATCTCAAGCTCTCACCGATTTGCAACGCCGCGTCGAAGCCGTAGCCAAACTCGGCACCGATCAACGCGCCGCGCTATCGCGTGACCTCAACCGCCTCGCTGACGCCGAAGCGACATTTCGCAATGAGGTCATAGGCCAGCTCGAAGATGTCTTTTCGCGCGCTGGCACCGAAGACCGCTTTAAAACGAGCGTTGCCGAAGTTCTCGACCGTGCGCTGTCCGAAGCCGAGATCAAGCACCACAATGAGCTGTCTCAGGCGATGGCACCTCTGGTGATCCGCACGATCAAGCGCGAAATCCACGAAAGCCAGGACGAACTGGTCGAAGCGCTCTACCCCATAACCGGCCGTCTCGTTCAGTCCTATGTGGCCAGTGCTATCCGCGAACTCACCCAGCGTATCGATCGCCAGATGACGGCGAACTCGACGATGCTGTGGCTCAAGAGCATAGCCACCGGCCGCTCGATGGCGGAATTGGCGCTGGCGAGATCCCAGGATCTACGGGTCGAGGAAGTCTACCTCATCCGCCGCGGCTCCGGCGAACTGCTGGCACGTTGGCCAGGCAACGACGGCCATCCGGACCGCGATCAGGTGATGAGCGGCATCCTGACCGCCATCAACGAATTCTCGCTGGAGGCTTTTGCCGACGAAGCTTCATCCCTGCGCCAGATCGACCTCAACACCGCCCAGGTCTATCTGCGCGCCTCACCGCGGCTCTTGCTCGCCGCGAAATGTTCTGGTGTCGCCAACGCCACCGTCGAGCGGCTAATCGACGAAGAGTTCATGTCCACGCTCGAGCGCCGCCAATCGCATTGGGATGAATTGGCGACAAGCAACGAGGCCAACCAGCAAACCGATCTCCTCTCCGACACCGCCGAGAACATCCAGTCACGCATTGATGCAATCAGACGCGAGATTGAAGAAGACAAAACCGGCTGGTTCGTGCTGAAGGCAATGGCTTGGCTCGTGGTCCTCGCCCTAACCGCATGGCTGGTCTGGACCGGCTACAACGTCTTCACAGCCGAACGAGTCCGAGAACGTGCCAACACTGTCATTTCTGAAACCCAATCGATGCGCGGTTACCCTGTCCGCCTAACCGTGACCGACTTTGGCAAGGAAGTCTCACTGGCCGGTCTCGCGCCAACACCAGCCGCCAAGACTGATATCATCTCGCGGCTCGAGACAGAGCTGACCGGCGTCACAGTCAATGATGAACTGAACGTCGTTCCCACCACTCCCGACGCAACCCCCCTGATCAGCGATCTTCGCCAACAGCTCGATGAATTACCTCGACGTCTCCAACGGCAGGCCTTTGACAGCAGCATCGCGCGCACGATCCAACGGCTGACCGCGGTCCCCGCCGACCTGCAGCGTCTCCAGCAGAACGTCGATAGCCCTGAAGCACGGGCCATCGCCAGTTCCGCTGCCGCAACCGTGTCCGATGTTAGAGGGGAACTCGAATCCCTGCGCGAACTGGCCGCCGGAGCGGATAGCACCGTCGCCAATCGCGATCTGAGCCAACACTTGCCAGCCCTGCGGGCGCGCATAGCCTCGGCAGCCGATGAGCTAACATCCCTGCTTGATCCACAAGCCGCACGTTCCGAGCCCATGGCCACCAACACCGCCGAGACCGGAAACCTGATGTTGGAGACCGAAGCGATGGCGGTCCAAGTCGAGCAGTTCGCCACCCTGACCGTAGCGCTTGCGCAGGCTGCCAACGTCAAACAGCCACCCATTGAAATCCCGCCGCCTACCGCACCAACACCGCACGAACAGCTCGCGGCCTGGATCGACTCCCACGCGATCTTCTTCTCCAGCGAAACCGACTTCCGGAACCTAGCGGTCACCGCCAAGCATCTTGACGAACTTGCTCAACTGATAATGGCCAGCGATGCGCATATCCGCATCGTCGGCTTCACCGATGAGCAGGGCACCTCGCAACACAACTCACCATTGTCGCAAAACCGGGCCAATGTTGTCATGCAGGAATTGATACGTCGCGGCGTACCCGCCAACCGGATGGTCTCCGTCGGCCGCCACGATCTGAAGGGCATCTCGTCCGTTATTGGAGCATCGAGCCCCAACCGCCGCGTCGAATTCGAACTGGGCTTTGTTGGAGAAGCGTCCGAGTGACATCGCGCAAAATTATGCTGCTGGGCGAAATTGGGGTGGGCAAAACGTCCCTCGTTAATCGCCTCGTGCATGGCCGATACCGCACCGACTACATGCCGACCATCAATGTCGAGATCTACACTTACAACTTGCCCGAAACCGACGACCGTCCGGCCGTGACGTTGCTCATCTGGGACACCGACGGCAACTTCGGCCAGACCATATTTTCAAGCGTCTACCTGAAGAACGCTTCAGCAGCCATCATCGTCGGCGATTCCACCCGCCCGGCAACTTTGAAGGCCATGGCCGGACTTACCACGGGCTGGCGCGAAGCACGTGCCGGCCGCCCACTTAGCTTGCTGCTCAATAAATCCGATCTCTTTCCGGACACCGACACACCCGAACTGCCTGAGGAACTGCGCGCGGAGACAACAGAACCGCTCTTCAAAACCAGCGCCAAGACCGGCGAAAACGTCGATGTCGCCTTCCACGCGACTGCGGATGCAATTTTACGCCGCGGACTGTGATGACGGAGAATGTCATGGGTCTCTCTAAACCCTCTCCCCTACTCAGCGCCGGATTGCTGCTCGCCCGCAACGGCATCTACGGCATGGCCTGGCTCGATGCTAGTTTTATCGTCACAGCTCGTTTTGGTGATCTCACTGCCAGCCTCGGAGTTGGCGAAGCGGTCTCATCGGGTTTGCCATTTTTAGCCGACTACCTGGACGATATTCAAAACCTGCCTGCGGATGGCCGCACCTCGTTCGAACTCCCCGGCATTCTCCTCGTTAATGGCGAAGGCACGGATACACCGCGGATCGACATTTACGTTTTCCGCAGTCATCCCGAAATAACCGAACACAGCGTCGGCGAGTCGACGCTCAAAGATCAGCCCCCTATAATCAACAACGACGAATTTCTGCTGCTCGTGACGCGCGCCAGCGGCCACTCGAGTACCGACACTACGCTGGCAAGGCTGCAACGCGACCGCACCATCCTGCTCGAACAAATCGAACAACAAAAGCTCGAACTGGAGCGCACCAACGCCGAGCTTGAGCTGTGTAACCGCGACCTTGAGGACTTTGCGACAGTTATCTCGCACGACCTCAAGGCTCCAATGCGCGCACTACGCTATTTCACAGACGATATCGAAACCGCGCTCAGTCAAGCACGACCGCAAGACGCCCACAAAGCCTGCGCAGCCTTGAAACAGCAGTCACGACGCATGTCGACAATGCTCTCGCAGTTGCTCGACTATGCCAGCCTCGGCCGCCAAACGGAGACATTGGAGCATCTCAATAGCCGACACTTGATTGATTCAATAGTCAGTTCGCTCCCGCGCCCTCACAGGTTCACAATCGAAGTCCAAGGCGACTGGCCGAACATCGAAACCTATGTCGCTCCGTTCGATCTCGTACTGCGCAACTTGGTCGACAATGCCATCAAGCATCACGACAAACCCGAGGCGGGCTGGGTCCGTGTATTCGCGAAACTAACCGATGACCATCTTTCTGTAACGGTGAGCGACAACGGTCCAGGTATCCCCCTCAAACGTCAGGAAGCGGTGTTCTACCCATTTCGTAGTTATCGAAGAGGTCCCGATGGCGGCTGCCAACCCAACGCAGAACTCACGCACGGCATGGGGCTCGCTTTCGTAAAACGCACCGTCGAAACCGTGGGTGGTCAACTGCACCTGATCTCAAATCCATCTGAGCGACGAGGTAGCGAATTCCAGCTCTCCTGGCCGCTGATACCGTGCCAGGAAACCACTGCTGATCGATGAGTTTCGACTAGGCGACACACCTGACATTGCGGCATTGCTTGTTTTCTGCGACAACAACATCCGTTCGCGGCCGTTTGATTGATGTAAGTTCTGCGCACCCGCACAAGAGCAGTCAGTTTCACCTCTGGTGCACCCGAACAGGAGAATACGGTAATGGCGGAGTCATCCACCTCCGGCGGAGATTTTCTCGATAGAAAGAGCGGCCTCACCAAATCACTCAAAAAGATGCCGAAGCTGACAAATGTCCTGGTGGTCGATGACTGCAGCACGGACATAAAGCGTTTGCGCGCCACACTGCACCTGATGTTTGGCTATGAGATCGATGTGCGCGAGGCCAATACACTATCGAGCGCGATTGACCAGGTGCTGAAGCACAAGCCGCAATTGATCCTACTCGATGACAATCTCGAACTGTCTGCCGACCGAGCTTCCGATTCCATTCCGTATCTGCGCCGCGTCGGATACGCGGGCCCCATCGTGGTCGTCAGCGGTGTCGCAACCCGCAGACGGCGTATGGACCTGATGAAGGCGGGCGCCGCCGAAGTCCTGCATAAAGACGACGTCGACTCGGTCCGCATCAATGAGGTGCTACCAGGTATCCTCGACACCGTTGGATTTGAGATGACGCCACGGAAGTGATCGTCCACAAACCTTTCTGGCCGATCCGGCGCGGCATTTAGACCGCTCGGCCTCTTTGGCACGAGGCTGGCCCGACTAATGCCGGTTGTTTCAAAAAGAGTGGAAAAAGTGAATGAATGCGGTTGCTTGCCGCAGTGCAGCACGCGATCCACTTGCTACAAATTCGCGACAAGAATTAGCGAATTGTCCGCATTCAACACGTCGGAGCGTATAAAGTGAAAACAACCAGCGGCATTACAGTTTCAGCCGTATTGCTCTGTGCCAACACAGCCATCGCAGGCGATAACTTCAAGCTTCCCAGTGGCGTCACACCACAGATGCGTGCAGCCTGCGAATCCGACGTCCGTCGTCTCTGCATTGGCCGCAAGCCGACTGTTGCCAAAGTCAAACGCTGCGTTCGCCGCAACTTCTCAAAACTCGGCACGCGCTGCCAGGTAACCCTCGCTGCTGCCGGTTTCAAAAACTGAGCGACAGTCATCCGCTGTGACATCGCAACAACATCCCAGCTCTGAACGTCCTTACACTCCCTCTCAGATAAGACGTAGGCCCGCGAATCAGCTCCATTGTTCTCCACGGCAGCGGTAAGGGCCGTTGCCGGACGCGAACGTGACTCTGAAGTGCACATTATTATGGGGTGAGGGGATCGCCATGCCGTGGTCACAGCGCAGTGCACTTGCGCTATTCGCCTTCGGCTTTGCCGGACTTGGAGTAATTCTCTGGCAGCCGCAAGGCCATGCGACGACAAGTAAACATCAACCCGCCTATTTCCTGGCCATCAGCTCGGGAGCTGGATTGAAGCTGGGCGAAAGCGCGGCTGCAATACCCAACAAACCGGTCCTGACCTGCAACAAGGTTTTCAATCTTGGACCGATTGAAATCGGCGCGCGCTGCATCAGCCATGGTTGGGAAATCGGGATAGAACGCTAGGTCGTTGCCCTATTTATCGGCTGCCCCATAGGCCACACAGCGTCCGACACGTTGGACTGCGGACTTGCGGCTGACAGCAAGCTACGGCAACACTCCGCGTTATGATCGACACCATCAGCCTTCCATTCACCACTGATCAGCTCAAAGTTCTGGGGATCCTGCTGGGTGTACTCACCCTGCTGGTCTGGGGACGTTGGCGCTACGATCTCGTTGCGTTTGCTGCCCTCGTCGTCGCCGTCATCATCGGCGCGGTACCAAAGGATCAGGCTTTCGACGGCTTCGGCCATCCCGCAACACTGATTATCGCGCTTGTACTCGTTGTCAGCTATGGCCTTTCGGTTTCGGGCGCGGTGGATTTCATAGCGCGTCATCTGACCGCTGCTGACCGCTCGGTTCCCATCCACATCGCCATAATGTCAACCGTCGGGGGGCTCCTGTCGGGTTTCATGAATAACGTCGGCGCCCTCGCCTTGCTCATGCCGGTCGATATCAACGCCGCCCGCAAGGCGAAGCGATCTCCCGCATTGACCCTCATGCCGCTGTCGTTTGCGACCATACTCGGCGGCCTTGTGACGTTGATCGGAACGCCGCCGAATATCATCATCTCAACGTATCGCGAGCGTGAACTTGGCGCCCCCTTTGAGATGTTCGACTTCGCACCCGTTGGCATCGTCTGCGCCGCCGCCGGCATCGCCTTCGTTGCCCTCATCGGTTGGCGGCTGATCCCAAGCTCAGCAGGACGCGTCGACGCCAGTGATGAATCTTTCAAGTTGAACGACTACATCGCCGAACTGACCGTCGAGGAAAAGTCATCCTTCCTCGACAAACAATTGGTCGATGTCGAAAAGGCCAGCGAACAAGGCGACGTCACGCTTCTCAATGTCATCCGGGGTAAGTCCAGGCTGCAACGCCACGCCGGATGGATCAGGCTGCAGGAGGGCGACGTTCTCCTCGTCGAAGCCGCCGCCGAATCCCTCGACGACTTTGTCGCTGAACATAAGCTGGCATACGTCGACCAAGACCATCAGCGCGACAAAATCCGGGGCGCCGATCTTGATCTCGTCGAGGCCGTTGTCCGCCCAGGCACACGCATCGAAGGCCGCACCAGCAATTCCCTGAGCTTGGTCGATAACTACGGAATCTGGCTTATTGGTATCCAGCGCGAAGGTCGCAAAATCCAGACCCGCGTTCGCCGCACGCAGGTTGCCGTTGGTGATGTGCTGTTGTTGTTAGGTCCGAAGACACGCACCAATGCTTTCATTGAAGAAATGGGCATGGTGCCCCTCGCCGAGCGTGGGCTTGAGGTCAAGAACACTGGCAAAGCCCTACTCGCGGCGGGTTTGTTTGCAGCAGCCATCGCCGCTTCGAGCTTCGGCATACTCTATCTGCCGATCGCCTTGGCCTTGGTCTGCGTGCTCTATGTGTTGCTCGGCATCGTGCCACTAAAACAGCTCTACGACACCATCGAGTGGCCCGTGGTTGTATTGATCGGCTCGCTCATCCCAATCGGGGCAGCACTCGAACAAACGGGCGCTTCAAAAATATTGGCACAAAGCATCGTCGACGTATCCCAGGGGCTTCCGCCTTGGGTAGTGCTGACAATACTGATGGCGCTAACGATGACCTTGTCGGATGTCTTAAATAACACCGCGACCGCTCTTGTCGCCGCACCTATCTCCGTGGAAGTGGCAAGGTCGCTGGGTGTCAATCCGGATCCGTTTTTGATGGCCGTTGCTATCGCCGCGAGTTGCGCCTTCTTGACGCCGATAGGCCACAAGAACAACACGCTGATTATGGGGCCTGGTGGCTACCGCTTCGGAGATTACTGGCGCATGGGACTGCCGCTGGAGATCATTGTCGTCGCCGTTGGCGTGCCGATGATTCTGATGGTCTGGCCACTCTAAACTGGCAAGCTGAATAATAAAGTTACAGAAACAGCAGTCGATTGATCGGGTTCTATCGCCTGCGACGTCTCCTCGCACAGGCGATTTTTTTCGAAAACCTAAGGCCGGTCGAAACGACAGGCCTTTTCTTGATCTTGTCGGTGGGTTGGGAATGAACAGTAACGAAGGAGGGATACCCCGCAGCGTGGCCTCAACGTGGCACCCTCCTTCGTCTCCTCCTGGACTTGGACTGAAATCTCAACCCTGTCCAAATCAAATGTTATAGCGTTACCATCGCCACACGCAACCTTTTGCGTTGCGATTATAGATGCGCGCTCACTTAGGTCTCGAGACCTTCACCGGAAAACCAAAACCGGTATATCGCAATGCGTCAGAACACCCTGCGTTTCACTGCCGAAAATGAGCGCCGACAATCCGCGCCGACCGTGACTGGACATTACGATCAGATCGCATTTGCCTTGTTCGGCAGCATCAACTATCGCCTTCCAAGGCTCCCCGCTTTCCACCTGAACGGTTTCCAATGCGATACCGGCTTCCTCGGCTGCCTGGCGCGTGAAATCGAGATGATGATCGACTTGTTCCTTGAAGGCTTCTCGCTCCTCGTTCGTCACGGTAATGACGACGCCCTCGGCGACGAAATCGTCCAGATGCGGGCGCACTGTCAGCGCCGTCACTTTCGCGCCAGTCAACTTCGCAAGCGCCAACCCGTGAGGCACAGCCTTGTTGGCATGCTCGCTGCCGTCGGTGGCAATTAGAATGTGTGTGTACATATTCAAACCTCACGCACGCGCTGTCGCGTTCAACTAAAGATGGTATTTATCATCATGGTTTCTGCATTAAATCGCTTTGACGGTCGTCAAATCAGAAGTCCGTTGAGGTCCTTCAACACCTCATCAGCAGCCAGGTCAGGATACTCGTCAGGCCGGCCAACCCGGTTGATCCAAACCGTGTGGAATCCAAAGGACTTAGCACCGGCGATATCCCAGCGGTTCGACGATTGGAACGAGATCTCCCCCGCACTCAGACCGAATTGCGCCGTCGCCAGTTCATAGACATGGTGACTAGGCTTGAAGATGCCTACAGCTTCAACGGAAAGTACCGCGTCAATAACCTCTGTGAGCCCGGCCAAGCGGACAGCGTCCGCCAGCATGTCGGGATCGCCATTGGACAGGATTGAGACCGCCGCCCCGCGAGCTTTCAGCGCCTCAAGGCATGCCGGTACTTCCGGGTAAGCGGCAAGTTCACGATAGGCTGACAACAACTTCGAGCGCAGCGCAGCGTCAATTCCGCCCACCGCGGCAATGGCGTAATCAAGCCCCTCCTCTGTCACTCGCCAGAACGAGCAATGCTGCCCGGCGAGCGCCCTCACCCAAGTATATTCAAGTTGCTTGGTGCGCCAAATCTCCGACAACAGCTGCCATTTGTCGCCGATCGCATCGGCATGTCGAGCCGCTGCTGAGTGCACGTCAAACAGCGTCCCGTAGGCATCAAACACAAAAGCGGCCGGCTGCTTCATCTTAATCTCCAGAAGACTAAGGGGCTTCTTTGAAGATCAAATAATAGCCCAAACGATGTTAGGCTGCAGCAGCCTGGTCCACACGGGTCCAACGGCGAAATTCCGCCATAGCCGCATCAACACCGCCCGCTTGATGAGGAACACCGGCCATCTCGAGGCCCATCTCCACGCCGCCCAGCGCACCGATAATGGTGAGTTCGTTGGTGTCACCCAAATGACCGATACGGAAGACCTTGTCGGCCACCTTGGTCAGTCCGGCACCAAGCGACATGTTGAAATTCTCCAACACCAGCTTGCGGAACTGATCAGCGCTGTGACCCTCGGGCATGCGTATCGATGTGACTGCATTCGAATAGTACTTCGGCTCACGACACTGGTTCTCAAGTCCCCACGCCGACACTGCTGCCCGCACACCGCTGGCCAGCTTGGCGTGCCGTGCGAAAACGTTTTCGAGGCCTTCTTCCTTCAGCATGTTGAGTGCCTCTTCTAACCCGTACATCAGCGTGATCGCCGGGGTATAAGGATAGAGACCCTTTTGATTTGGACCGAGCATGTCTTCCCAAGAGAAAAATGCCGACGCGAGCCGAGACGACTTGCTGGCTTCCAACGCCTTATCGCTGACCGCCGTGAACGACAGACCCGGCGGCAGCATCAAACCTTTTTGCGAACCGCATACCGTGACGTCCACACCCCAAGCATCGTGCTGATAGTCGACGCAGGCAAGCGACGAAATGGTATCGACCATCAACAGGGCAGGGTGGCCAGCCGCATCAAGAGCTTTGCGGACCTCTTCAACGGCCGAGCAGCAGCCCGTCGCCGTCTCGTTATGGACGATCGCAACCGCCTTGATCTGATGCGTCTTGTCGGCATCGAGGCGTGCGGCAATCGCTTCAGCATCGACACCGATGCGCCAGTCGGACCCAATATAATCGACGCTCAGTCCCAGCTTTTCGGCCATCGTCTGCCACAGCATTGAGAACTGGCCGGTCTCGAACATCACAATCTTGTCGCCCGGCGAAAGTGTGTTCGCCAATGCCGCTTCCCAGGCGCCGGTCCCCGACGCAGGAAACATGATCACTGGGTTCTCCGTCTTGAAGACGTCCTTCAGAGATTTCAGCACGCCAGCCGAAAACTGAGCGAACTCCTCGCTGCGGTGGTCCATGATCGGTCGCGCCATGGCTTGCTGGATCCGATCTGGAACCGTTGTCGGTCCGGGGATTTGCAGAAAGTGGCGGCCAGCAAAATACGGCGTCTTCGACATGCTTTTTGGTCCTGGAACAGATCATCAGTAGGGACGCGTTCGCGCGTGCGCGGCAACCGCGCGTGTCAATTCGAAACTGCGGACTAGCGCAGACCACCTAATCAGTCAAAGCGACAAAAGCCCCATGCGCCTCGACCGAGATAAACCGCCGCGGCGGAACAAAGCACCTTCCTCCGCGCACTGCCGGCCCTCTATCAGGCCGCATTCCCAATGCCTGCCCTCTAGGAAACGATAACCCAATGTCCTACCCCCAGAACCCCAAGCCTCGGCCTGAAGCTCATGCACGACAGGAGTTTTGGCACGGTACTTCGGGCGTATTACCGCGGCGCCGGCGCGGACGACCGCTATAACATTCGGCAGCGGCTTAAAAAGCAGTTGATCGTAAAGAGCATCTGAACCCTCCTGCTGCGTAGCCGTTACGACGTAGGCGGCAAAAAAAAGCCGTTTACGCGCGCACCTGCGACATTTAGGTTCGATGGCGTTCTCGTATACGTCAGCGTCCCCAACCTAAGCGTGCTTTTATACGAGTAAGGGTTTAAGCACGACTTGGGCAGAGCACTGATCTATCGAGTCCCGATAAAACAAAACACTGGTCCCCCGCGTGCCGCGGGCAACGGACCAATCTACGGAAACCACCAGGGAGAGAAGTGAAATGACATCAAAGGTCGACACCAAACCCGTCAACCGTCGCCGCTTCCTAAAGGGTAGCGCGGTTGCCGTTGGCACCGCAGCGGTTGGCACCGTTGCAATGCCGAACGTATCGCGTGCGGAAACGGTCACACTGAAGATGCAGAGCTCCTGGGGCGCCAACGCCATTTTCCAGGACATGGCCAAGCAATACGTTGATCGCTGCCAAAAAATGGCCGGCGGCCGGCTCAAGTTTGATCTTTTGCCATCAGGCGCAGTTGTAAAAGCCTTCCAGGTGCAGGACGCCTGCTCCGACGGCATCATCGACGCCGCCCACACGGTCACTGCCTACTGGTACGGCAAGAATAAAGCGGCTTCGCTTTTCGGAACCGGTCCGGTTCTTGGCTGCGACGCGACCCAGATGCTGGCCTGGATCCAAACCGACGACGGTAAGGAACTGTATCGTGAACTTACCCAGGACATCCTCGGCCTCGACGTCGTCGGCTTCTTCGCCATGCCGATGCCGACCCAGCCGCTCGGTTGGTTCAACAAGGAAATCAAATCCGCTGACGACATGCAGGGCCTGAAGTACCGCACCGTCGGTCTTGCCACTGACATTATGCAGGGCATGGGCCTTAAGGTAACCCAGCTCCCAGGCGGCGAAATCATCCCGGCCCTGGAGCGCGGCGTCATCGAGGCCTTTGAATTCAACAACCCGACCTCTGATCGCCAGTTCGGCGCTCAAAACGTTTCCAAGCACTATCACCTCGGTTCCTATCACCAGGCCGCCGAATTCTTCGAAATC
The DNA here is from genome assembly GCA_030665765.1 of Filomicrobium sp. Classification (GTDB taxonomy): domain Bacteria; phylum Pseudomonadota; class Alphaproteobacteria; order Rhizobiales; family Hyphomicrobiaceae; genus Filomicrobium. The sequence goes on along the minus strand of DAOUZE010000005.1, from coordinate 3,998 downwards.
ATCTTCTCGAAGAAGAAGTTTGAATCGATGCCCGCCGAACTCCAAGCGATCTGCGAATATGGTGCTGAAGCCGCAAGCACGGCCAACTACACCTACGCGCTCGACAATTATTCAAAGGACCTCCAGGGCCTGATGAATGACGACGGCGTCAACGTCTACCGCACGCCAACGTCGGTGATGAAGGCGCAGCTGGAAAGCTGGGACAAGGTGCTGGCCAAACTGCAAAAGGATGCCTTCTTCAAGAAGGTCGTCGACAGCCAGCGCGCCTGGGCCGAACGCGTCGCCTTCTATTATCTGACTAACGCGGCCGACTATCAGCTCGCTTTTGAGCACTACTTCCCCGATAAGGCGGCGAAGAAGGGCTGATCACGTCGTTAGCTGAACGCGCTTCGGGAGGCGGAAGTTGGTGCAAGGCCACTCCGCCTCCTGCTATGTTATCCGTCGGCGGACTCTTATGACCTTGCCATGACCAGCCTCTGACTGCTTTGCCAATCCTCCCGACGGAACTAACTTGGACTCGAGTGCCAGGACGGTTGCAATCGCCGCGCGGAAACACGGGATCGACCAGTGCAAACTTACATAGATACCATCGACAAATTCTCGACCTGGGTTGGTCACGCTTTTGCGTGGTGCATCATGGTCATGATTTTCGGCGTCGGTTACGAGGTCTTCGTACGCTACGTCTTGCGCGACCCGACCGCATGGGCCTTCGACGTCAGTTACATGATGTACGGGACCCTATTCATGATGGGCGGCGCCTATGCCCTGGCGCGTGACAGCCACGTACGCGGCGACGTTTTCTTCCGCACCTGGTCGCCGAAGACGCAAGCTGGCCTCGAGCTGTTTCTTTATTTCATCTTCTTTTTCCCCGGCGTCATAGCGCTGATGATCGCCGGCTGGAAGTATGCTGGCCGCGCATTCCGTTACCTTGAAGTCAGCTCGATGAGCCCGGCCGACGTTCCGATTTGGCAGTTCAAATTGATCATTCCCGCCGCCGGCGCCCTGCTTTTTATCCAGGGAACGGCGCAGGTCTGCCGTTGCCTGCTGTGCCTGCAGACCGGCCAATGGCCCGGAAAAATTCAAGACGTTGAAGAGTTGGAGACGGTCCTGAAACACCAGGTTGAGGACCACGATCGCCTGCAGCACGAACTGGAAGACGACAAAGGAGCAGACGGCAAATGACGGACCCTCAAGTCGCGATCATGATGCTCGCGCTCTTCATCCTCGTAGTACTGCTGGGCTTCCCGATTGCATTCACGCTGATGGCGATGGGCGTGATCTTCGGATACTATGCCTATTACGACCCCAGCCGAATGGATATGGACAGCTTCTTCTGGTTTCTCGACAACCGGATCTTCGACCTGCTGGTCAATCAGACCTATTCGGTCATGTCATCCGACGTGCTGACCGCCATCCCGCTCTTCTTATTCATGGGCTACATCGTCGAGCGCTCCAACATCGTCGACCGCCTGTTCACCACCCTGCAAATCGCCGCCCGCAATCTTCCCGGTTCAATGGCGGTTGCCGCTCTCATCACTTGCGCACTGTTTGCAACGGCGACCGGTATCGTCGGCGCCGTCGTCACCTTGATGGGCTTGCTGGCCTTCCCGCAAATGCTGAAGGCGCGCTACGACATCAGTTACGCTTCGGGCGTGATCTGCGCCGGCGGTTGTCTTGGAATTCTCATTCCGCCATCGATCATGCTGATCGTCTATTCGGCGACCACTAACGTCTCCGTCGTAAAGCTCTACGCCGCGGCATTCATTCCGGGATTCATGCTGGCGGGGCTTTACCTCGTCTATGTCATCGGGCGGGCTTGGCTTAACCCCGCGCTGGCGCCACCGCCTCGCGATGAAGACATGCCGGACATTAAGGGATTCAAGCTCTATTGGTTGCTACTCACATCCTTTGTTCCGCTTTTCTTGCTCATCCTGTCGGTCCTTGGCGCCATCCTGTTTGGGCTCGCCACACCATCGGAAGCGGCAGCCGTCGGCTCGCTTGGCGGCCTGATCCTGGCCGCCGCCTACAGGGCGCTGACATGGGATCGACTGAAGGAATCCGTCTATTTGACGGTCCGGACATCCGCCATGGTCTGTTGGCTGTTCGTCGGCTCATGGACGTTTTCCTCGGTCTTTTCGTATTTAGGCGGCGAGCATCTGGTGAAGGACTTCGTCATTTCACTGGACCTGTCACCGATCATGTTCCTGATCATGGCGCAGCTCATAATCTTCCTCCTGGGATGGCCATTGGAGTGGTCGGAGATCATCATCATTTTCGTGCCGATCTTCCTGCCACTACTGCCCATCTTCCAGATTGATCCGCTGTTCTTTGGCATCTTGATCGCACTCAACCTGCAGACATCATTCCTAACGCCGCCCATGGCGATGGCGGCGTATTATCTAAAGGGGATAGCGCCGCCCCATGTGCAGTTGACGCAGATCTTCTCGGGCACAATGCCCTACCTCGCAATGGTGCTGATCTCGATGGTGCTGCTCTACGTGTTCCCGGGCATCGCACTCTTCCTGCCCGAATACTTCTACGGCCGATGAGCACAGGAGCTACCGTCACTTGAAACCCGAAGAACTCATCAAACTGACCGTCTCTGAGGCCGCCACAGCCATCCGCGATGGAGCAACGACCTCCGAACTGCTCGTCGGTGCATTTCTTGCGCGTATCGACGCGCGCAACGAAGCGGTCGGTGCCTGGGCACACATTGAAAAGGACTACGCTCTTGAGCAGGCCCGCCGCGCCGATCAGGTGCGCGGGTTCGGCAACGGCACCGGCCCGTTGCACGGGGTCCCCATCGGTATCAAGGACATCATTGATACCCGTGACTACCCGACGGAAAACGGCTGCCCGCTCTATGAGGGCAACAAATCCAGAAGAGATGCCGCCTGCGTAGCGGCCCTGAAATCGGCTGGCGCCATCGTACTGGGCAAGACCGTCACCACCGAACTGGCACTCATGACACCTTCGGCTACGCACAATCCGATTGATTTGGAGCGTTCGCCGGGAGGTTCCTCGGCAGGGTCAGCCGCCGCAGTTGCCGACCTTATGATTCCCGCCGCCTTGGGATCACAGACCGCCGGCTCCGTTCTTCGCCCGGCATCCTACTGCGGTATTTATGGCTTCAAGCCAACCTTCGGCCTGATCTCGCGCAACGGCGTGCTGATGCAATCGCATACGCTTGATACGCTCGGGCTACTCGCCCGCTCAATTGACGATCTCGCGCTCCTCACCGATTGCCTATCCGCGCAGGATCCGAATGATCCCGTAAGCTACGCACGCAGCCAGCCACACGTCACAAAGATGGGCTTAAGCGATCCGCCACTTGCGCCCACATTCGCGTTCGTCAAAACACCGGCTTGGCCCGAGTACGCCGACCAAGGCATGCAAGAGGCATTTGCCGAGCTGAAGGACTTCCTGGGCCCGGTCTGCGAAGAAATCGAGATACCTGGTCTCGACAACGTCATCGAGTGGCAGCGCATAGTTCAGCTCGCAGAGAACGCCGCCTACTATGGTCCGCTGCAAGACAGGGGACGCGGCCAGCTTTCCGACGGCCTCAATGCCCGGCTCGATGAGGGCGCGCGCGTTCCCGTTCGTGACTACATCTCCGCCGTAGCTTCGCGGGAAAAAGCATACGAAGCCATGTTTGAGGTCTTCGATACCTATTCGGCAATCCTCACTCCCGCGGCACCTGGGCCCGCCCCGCTATTGAGCGAAGGCATCACTGGCTCCCCCATCTTCGACGGCCTTTGGACGTATCTCGGCATGCCGGCTATCAGCGTTCCGTTGCTTGAGATCAACGGGCTGCCGATTGGTGTCCAGCTCGTTGGGTTACGCCAGGATGACGGGCGATTGCTACGCACCGCGCGGTGGCTTGCGACACGGCTTGAAAACGAAGAAAGTCAATCTGCTTGATCAATTGAGGCTCGCTATGCCCGGACTATTTGGAAAATTTACGCTCATCGACGTCCTCGTCTACGTGGGCGTCGTTG
>DAOUZE010000151.1 GCA_030665765.1 Filomicrobium sp. | reverse complement strand
GCGCAAAGGCGCTGCGTCGCCGTGCGGTCGCGGCGATCGTCGCGCGGCTCTGTGGCCACGGCCTTCTCGGTGTTGTCGTCCGCCGTCGTAACTTGCGGCACACTGTCTCCCTAATGAGCGCGCCACGTCAGGACGCGCTGTTTTGTGTTGTATCATCACCACCTTTGCCGGCAGGCTGCTCGCCGGTGGCATCTTCGGTAGTGGCAGTTTCGGTAGTGGTTGCTTCGACGTCAGCGTCTGCATCGGCAGCTTCGGCGTCATCAACTTCTTCACCCGCCGCTTCTTCGGCGGGTGCCAGATCTTCCGGTGAAATCCAACCCGCCTCAACGCGTGCGGTCATAATAAGATCCTCCGCGTCGGCGCGAGACATCTCGACGCCGTCAAGGATGCCGACATGGCGAACCGGTTCCGAGGACTTGTCCTTCTTGCGCTCAACCCATCCGGTGAGATCGTCGGTGGCGCAATCGGCAAGATCTTCCATCGTCTTGATTCCGCCCCGGCCGAACGCAACGAGTATGGCGCCCGTCACACCAGGTAGGCCGGCCAGTTCGTCGCCAACGCCCAGGTCACGCCGCTCAGCGTCGCGCTCTGCTTCGAGGCGGTTTAGATACTCGCGGGCACGTTCCTGGATTTCCGTGGCGGTATCGTCGTCGAAACCCTCAATCTGAGCGATCTCGGACAGGTCGACAAATGCCACTTCTTCAATCGATGCAAAACCTTCCGTTGCCAACAATTGGACAATCACCTCGTCGACATCAAGCTGCTCCATGAACATTGCAGAGCGCTCGTTGAACTCTTTCTGGCGGCGTTCGCTTTCTTCTGCCTCGGTCATTATGTCAATATCCCAGCCTGTGAGCTGGGAGGCGAGGCGGACGTTTTGTCCTCGACGACCGATGGCTAAGGACAGCTGGCTTTCGGGAACGACGACCTCGATCTTGTCATTGTCTTCATCCAGGACGACCTTGCTGACTTCCGCCGGTGCAAGCGCGTTAACGATGAACTCGGCCGGCTCCTCACGCCATTGGATAATGTCGACTTTCTCGCCCTGCAGTTCGTTGACCACGGCCTGCACGCGGCTGCCGCGCATGCCTACGCAAGCGCCAACCGGGTCGATCGAGGTGTCCTTGGAAATGACGGCAATCTTTGCGCGGGATCCCGGATCGCGGGCGACTGACTTGATCTCGACGATGCCGTCGTAGATTTCCGGCACCTCGGCAGCAAACAACTTGGCCATGAAATCGGGCCGGGCGCGGGACAGAAAGATCTGCGGTCCACGCTGTTCGCGGCGAACATCGTAGATATAGGCGCGGACGCGATCACCGTAGCGGAAATTCTCACGCGGGATGGTTTCATCGCGACGGACGATGGCTTCGGCGCGGCCGAGATCGACGATGACGTTGCCGTATTCGACACGCTTGACGGTCCCGTTGACGACCTCGCCGGTGCGATCCTTATACTCATCGAATTGCTGATCGCGCTCCGCTTCGCGTACCTTCTGGACGATCACCTGTTTGGCGTTCTGGGCCGCAACACGGCCATACTCCAATGGTGGGAGGTGTTCCACGATCTCGCCACCGAGTTCGGCCTCGGGGTCCATACGCTGAGCTTGAGGGAGGGAGAGTTCAGTGGCTTCATTCTCAACCTCCTCGACGATGGTGAGTACCCGGATCAGCTTGGTGTCACCGGTCTTCGGATCAATCTCGCAACGGATATCGTTTTCGGGCCCATAGCGAGATTTCGCCGCCTTCTGAATCGCGTCCTGCATCGCATGCAGCACGATCATCGGGTCGATTAACTTCTCACGGGCGACCGCGTTGGCGATCTGTAAAAGCTCGAGACGGTTGGCGCTAACGCCGGCCACGCTCATAACTTCAATCCTCCAAGTCCAATTCATCGCCGGGGCTAACCGGCCCTGCGGCGTTATCGCCGCGTTTTTGCTTCTTAGCTCTAGTCAGCGCCTCGCGGATAAGCTCGTCGGTCAGAACGAGCTTTGCCTCTCGGATCAGATTGAGCGGCAATCCTAGAATAGTTGCACCAACCTCGGGCAGCTCCACTTCGATCAGGGCCTCACCATCTAGATATCCGTGCAGCTGTCCACGGAACCGCTTACGGCCATCGATCAGCTCGCTTAATTCAAGTTTCGCCTCCTGACCCGACCAGTCATCGAAGTCTGAGGCACGCACGAGCAAACGATCAATGCCCGGAGATGAAATTTCGAGCCGATATGTATCCGGCATGAGGTCGTGAACATCCAAGAGTGGAGATAGCTGACGGGAGATCAACTCGCAATCGTCTACAGAAATTGTCCCATCCGGACGCTCGGCCATAATCTGGACGGTCGCTTCACCCCGGCTATCGACCTTCGCGCGAACGAGTCTGAAGCCCAAATCCTCCAGCACCGGCTCAACAAGTTCGGCCAGGGCTGCCGCCAATCCCGTTTCCCGGACGAAGCGTTCGCATGGTGCGACCGCACGCTCTGCCACAGATGTCCTCGCGCTTAGAGCCGCCTCAATGGCGTCCAAAAAAACAAAAAGAGTGGACCCGGGTGGGACCCACTCACAGAGTTGAGATGATCATGAGCAACTCAACAATATGTGAGGATGGCGTGCCTTTCAAGTTCAATATGAAAGTTTTTTGAGCGTTTCGCCCACTGCAATGACATCGATTGGATCACTCGCCACGCACGAAGCTCAAATAGTAACAACGGCGGCCCTCTCTGCCGGCTTTTTGCTCATAGCGCGTTGGCGGCCAATCGGCAGGCCGTTGGCGCCACTGGGCCGGCCCCTTGCAAGTCCAAGATAAAGCCTGCTGCTCACGGAAGGCGATAAGTATTGTTCGCAAGTAATCTCCGATATCGGTGGCGATGCGCAGTTCTGCCCCAGGGCGCATGACCCGGGCCAACCCGCCCAACAACCCTGTATTGACAAGCCGGCGCTTCATGTGTCGCCGCTTGGGCCACGGATCCGGGAATAGGACAAATGCCCGGTCGATACTGGTGGCCGGCAGCCAGCGCAGAATGTCGCGGGCATCGTCTGGATGCAGCCGGATGTTCGACAGCGCGTTTTGTTCGATGGCGCTAAGCGCCTTAACGACGCCTTCCTCGAAGGGCTCGCAGCCTATTAACCCTGCAGTCGGATTGTTTTGCGCTTGCCAGAGAAGGTGCTCGGCGCCACCAAAGCCTATCTCAAGCCACACTTCGCAGGTTGGCGCCTTGAAAAGGCTGGTGAGGGGGGTTGGAGCGGGCGTTGCAAAGTCAAGTTGAACCTCCGGCAATACATCCTGCAGCAATCCCTGCTGGCGCGGGCTCAGCGCCCGGCCCCGGCGGCGACCAAAGGAGCGCAACTCACGGCTTTCTTGGCCGCTCATGCTGGCGCTGGTTTTGTTGCGATCTTGCATAACGTTCCGCAACCCTAAAAAGACAAGGCGGCTGCTATGCAAGCAACCGCCCTTGTCAATCACGCGAAGTCAGGTGCCTCAGTTCAGGCAACGGCCGACTTGATGCGGTCGGCAAGGTCCGTCTTCTCCCAGGTGAAGCCACCATCTTCAGCAGGCCGTCCAAAGTGGCCATAGGCGGCGGTCCGGGCGTAGATCGGGCGGTTAAGGTCGAGATGCTCGCGGATCCCGCGCGGGGTTAGCGATATGACATCACGGAGAACCGCTTCAAGGCATGCTTCGTCGACCTGGCCGGTGCCGTGGGTGTCAACGTAGATCGAGAGCGGTTCAGCGACGCCAATAGCGTAGCTGAGCTGGATGGTGCACCTATCGGCGAGGCCAGCGGCAACGATGTTCTTTGCCAGGTAGCGCGAGGCGTAGGCGGCCGAGCGGTCGACCTTGGTCGGGTCCTTACCGGAGAAGGCGCCGCCACCATGCGGAGCCGCGCCGCCGTACGTGTCAACGATGATCTTACGACCTGTAAGGCCGCAGTCGCCGTCGGGACCCCCAATCACGAACTTGCCTGTCGGGTTGACGTGCCAGACGGTGTCACCGTTCACCCAGTCGCTCGGTAGGGTTTTGCGAATGTAGGGCTCAACTATGGAGCGCACGTCATCGGAGGTCAGGCTTTCGTCCAGATGCTGGGTTGACAGCACGATCTGGGTGACGGCTACGGGTTTTCCGTTCTCGTAGCGGCAAGTCACCTGGCTCTTGGAGTCCGGCCCAAGCTTGGCCGCCTCGCCGTCCTTCGTTTTGCGGGCACGGGCGAGGTTTTCGAGGATTTTGTGGCTGAAATAGATCGGCGCCGGCATTAGCTCAGGAGTATCGTTGCAAGCGTACCCGAACATGATGCCTTGGTCGCCAGCACCCTCATCTTTGTTCGCAGCCGCATCTACACCCTGGGCAATGTCGGCGGACTGCGGGTGCAGGAGAACATCAATATTGCAGTTAGCCCAGTGGAAGCCTTTCTGCTCGTAACCAATATCCTTGATGGCTTCGCGGATCTTGGCGCTGATCATCTCAACTGTGACGCAGTCTGGACCGCGCGTCTCGCCAGCGACGATCACTCTGTTCGTCGTTGTCAGCGTTTCGCAGGCAGCACGGATCTGCCATGGGTCGATACCGGCCTTTGGACCCTCGCGATAGAATAGGTCCACAATTTCGTCGGAGATCCGGTCGGACACCTTGTCGGGATGGCCCTCAGAAACAGACTCGCTGGTAAACAGGTACGAATTGCGTGGCAAACTGATCCTCACTTGGTTCCCATGCCCAATCCCCATGAGCGCCATGCATAGGCATGACCTCGTCGCATATGGCTCGAGTTGCGGCTGAAACTTGCAGCATCGCGCAAACCCTTGCGGCAGTGGGGAAGTCGCTGCGTTCTCGCAAGCTTTGATTAAACGGTCAAGTGCACCGACCTAAAGGTTATCAAGATTTATCTTGATCGCCTGCCAGACTTCGCACTAGCTCAACAATGGTTCGCCTCACACGTGCACTCGTTATCTTGACAAAGGCTTTGTTGAGCTCAAGTCCTTCCCGTGTGGACAGGAAATCGAAGACACTGCTTTCTCCGGTTTTTTCACCATATTCACACGGGTCTTCTGCCAGACCAGGTCCTGCAACCGGTGCATCTTCATAAAAGTAGCTGATTGGTACTCCAAGGGTCTTTGACAGATCAAACAAACGGCTGGCGCCAATTCGATTGATGCCCTTTTCGTATTTTTGGACTTGCTGAAACGTCAGTCCAAGGTGATCGCCAAGTTTCTCTTGGCTCATGCCGAGAAGCATCCGACGCAGTCGTACGCGGCTGCCAACGTGAATATCCATCGGGTTCGGCCTACGCGCGTTTTTCGCTTCCGCCCCTTCGGCGGCGCGCTTGGGCCGCTTCGACATCCGACTTTTTTACCTCCCCACGACTAGGTTTTCACGGTTAACTTCCAGATTCTCTTTGCATTATTGAGTATGACGTCGGACCAATAACGGCAAGTGCGAAGAACAATACTAAAAAAAGAAAACAGTATTCGCCGTATCGCGCATAGATGGTTGGTGCGCGGGGCATGGGTAATTCCACGTCAATAACACCGCGCGCGTTCAGCCCAATGGAGTTGAGCACACGGCCGTACGGGTCGATCAGTGCAGAAATGCCATTGTTGGCGGCACGAACAAGCGGGATGCCCTCCTCGGCAGCGCGCAATCGTGACTGGTGAAAGTGCTGGTAAGGACCCGTCGTGTTTCCAAACCAGCCGTCGTTCGTGGCGTTGATCAGTAGACCTGGACGAGCCGAGCCATGCACAACCGCGGCGGGGAAAATCGCCTCGTAGCAAATTAGTGGCCCAATGGCAGGAAGTCCAGGGATCATCAGCAGGGGGCGGGGACTTGGCCCGACTGCAAAGCCTCCGCGAATTCGTGTCAGTGCCTGAAGTCCGAGCCAATCCAAGGTCTCTTTAAAGGGCAAATACTCGCCGAACGGAACGAGGTGAAGCTTGTCGTAAAGTGTCGTCAGACCGCCATCAGGTCCGAAGACGAGGATGGAATTGAAGACCTTACTGTTGGGCTGGACACTGGGGCGGACCTCGTCGCCAGGGGCAGAGCGTTCCAAGCGCAGCGCGCCCGTAATTAGGTGGGTCTTGTCTGGCAGTAGATCGCTGATTGCAATCAAAGCGCGTGGCGTAGCAAGCGGCAGAAACGGCATGGCGGCCTCGGGCCAGACGACATGCGTTATGCCTGCCATATCGTCCCTCTCGCCCTTTTGGTTTTGGCGCGAAAGCACGAGGTGGTCGTTGAAGATCTCGCCTTGCTTCTCGCGCGCCCATTTGTGGCGCTGGGGAACGCTTGGCTGAACAATGCGGAGCTTGACGCCCGCGACCATTGCGGCAGGGTCAGAGGGAAGTACCGCCAGCCCGTAGGCGTAGAGGCCGGCGAGTGGGGCGACTGAGAGACAACCGATCGGCAGTAGAATCTCCCGCATAGGGCGCGTAGAGCGCGTATTCGCGGCGAGGACAACAAGAGGAGTGCCGCAGATCAGCACCGTCCAGAGCGTTAAGCCGTAAATGCCGAAGAGTGCCGCCGACTGCATGATGACCGGGTCGCCGGTCAGCGCATAGCCGAACACGTTCCAAGGAAAGCCCGTAAATAGATGGCCGCGCGCGAATTCACCGAGACCGACGCAGATCGCCAGTATCACGATGCGGGCCGGTCCCGGGCACCATAGTGTTTTGGCTAGCACCAGCGTCGCGGCTGTAAAAATGGCAAGGCCCGCCGGCATCAGCGTTACGGCAAATGGGAGCAGCCAGCCGAAGATATGTGCTTCGACCAGAAATGCTTCTCCGATCCAAGAAAGACCGAAAAAGAAATAGCCAAATCCAAACCACCATCCATCGTAGGCGGCCGACTGCAGCGGGCGGTTGGGCGAGCCCGGCTGATCCAGCAACCAGACCACGACCGGAAACGTCAGCAAGAGGATGGGCCAGAAATGGAATGGCGCCATTGCCAAAACGGATAGTGAACCAGCAGCGAAAGCGAGGCCGCGACGATGCCAGCGGTGAGTTGAGGCGACGCGGCTGGGTAGACCGCGCAGTTGGCCCGACAGCCAAGACTGGCGGTCGTCACCGCCGTCCGCGTGCTTTTCTACCGGCGGGGCTTGAGACGCTTGCTTGGCGCCCGAGGGCCTCGGCGCGTCGGCGCCGCTACGGCTTTCCCGCTGCATCCTGCTCGCTGTCCTTCGTTTCCGGCTTGGCCGCCGAGACACCGTGAATCTTCAGCGTCTTCACTCGGCGCGGGTCAGCATCCAGCACTTCGAATTCAACGCCAGAATGGTGGCGGACCAATTCGCCGCGGGTCGGCACCCGGCCGACAATCGTGAAGACGAGACCGCCAAGTGTGTCGATCTCCTCATCTTCGGCTTCGGTAAGGAGTTTTCGACCCAGGCGGTCCTCCAGCTCGGGGATGGGCGTGCGGGCAGAGGCGATCAGTCCTAGTTTCGGGTCCTCCAAGATGTTGGCGACCTCCGCCTCGTCGTGCTCATCTTCGATGTCGCCAACGATCTGCTCGACCAAGTCCTCGATGGTAACTAGCCCGTCAGTGCCGCCGTACTCGTCGACCACGAGCGCCATATGTATTCGTGTCGACTGCATTTTAATCAGCAGATTCATAGCCGGCATCGAAGGCGGCACATAGAGGACCTGTCGCTTGATGCGGGCCATCGAGACTGGCCGCGAAAGATCGAAGGCGCCGAAATCAGGGGCCGCGATGTTGTCGCCATCTGGGTTGGCGGTGGGAGAACCAACCTCGAGGCCACCGATGCTCGGTTGGTCGGCGCCGTTGGTCCGTGCGATCGTACTATTATCGCGCGACTGAGCCATGAGCCAGCTGAGCAAGTCCTTGATATGGACCATGCCGCGTGGGTCATCGAGCGTGTCGCGGAATATCGGCACGCGGGAAACCCCTGCCTTTTCAAAAGCTTGCAGCAATTCTGCAATGGGCGCGTCTTCCTCGATCGCGATAATGTCGGCTCGCGGCACCATGACGTCCTCGACGCGACTGTCTCCAAAGCGCAGCAGGCGCAGAAGCATGCGGCGTTCCTCGGCGGAAAAGGAGCCGCTGACGTCGTGTTTCACAGCAACTTCGAGGTCTTCACGTAGCGACGATGCCTCGCCAAGCCCGAAACGG